>OMRF01000361.1 GCA_900313435.1 uncultured Lachnospiraceae bacterium
ATCAAGAGAGTTACGAAGGTTGTCAAGGGCGGACGTATAATGCGTTTTTCCGCGCTCGTAGTTGTCGGAGACGGACAGGGTCATGTAGGAGCCGGACTTGGAAAGGCTGCCGAAATCCCCGATGCCATCAGAAAAGGCAGAGACGCTGCACAGAAGGCAATGGTTTCCGTTGCCCTTGATCCAAACAAAAGTATCACACATGATATCATCGGAAAGCACACAGGGGCTCAGGTCCTTCTCAAGAAGGCTCCTGAAGGAACCGGAATCATCGCCGGCGGTCCTGCCCGTGCAGTGTGCGAGCTTGCGGGAATACAGAACATCAGAACGAAATCTCTCGGTTCATCGAACAAGCAGAATGTCGTTCTCGCAACGATAGATGCGCTCTCGCAGCTTTCTTCTCCCGAAGAAGTGGCAAAGAAGCGCGGCAAGACGGTTGATGAAGTCCTTGCGTGAACTTCTTGCATGACAGGAGGAAAAGAAAATGGCGGATAAGAAATTAAAGGTTACCCTTGTGAGATCGTCCATAGGGGCAGTTCCGAAGAACAAGAAGGTTCTTGAGGCTCTTGGTCTTCACAAGGTTCACAGTGAGAATATCCTTCCCGACAACGACGCTACACGCGGGATGCTGAGAAGGGTTAGTCACCTCATCAAGGTTGAGGAAGCATAAGGAGGAACCCAGAATGGATTTATCTAATCTGAAGCCGGCAGAGGGCTCCGTTCATTCGGACAATTTCAGGAAGGGACGCGGCTCAGGCTCCGGAAACGGAAAAACTGCAGGAAGAGGACAGAAGGGTCAGAAGGCCCGTTCAGGCGGACATTCAGCTCCCGGTTTCGAGGGTGGTCAGATGCCTCTTTACAGAAGACTTCCGAAGAGAGGCTTCCACAACAGGAATACCAAGGAGATAGTAGCTATCGACCTTGATTATCTTGAGAGATTTGATAACGGAGCCGAGGTTTCCGTTGATTCCCTCAAAGAGTCGGGAATAGTGAAGAATCCCCGCGACGGAGTGAAGATACTCGGAAGCGGAAAGCTCACAAAAAAGCTTACTGTAAAGGCCAATGCCTTTTCCGCATCGGCTAAGGAAAAGATCGAGGCACTCGGTGGAAAAGCAGAGGTGATCTGATGTCGAAGATTCGTGACGCATTCAAGATACCGGAGCTTCGGAAGAGACTTCTTTTTACACTTCTGATGCTCATTGTTGTACGTCTTGGCTGCCAGCTTCCGGTTCCGGGGGTTGACAGGAGCGTTCTGGGGGATCTTTTCCAGAATGCCGGAGATTCTTTGAATTTCTTCAATGCCATCACCGGCGGCTCATTTGAGACATTTTCAATATTTGCGCTGAGCATTACACCTTACATTACCGCATCGATCATCATTCAGCTTCTTACCATCGCGTTCCCCAAGCTTGAGGAGATGCAGCGCGACGGGGAAGCAGGCAGAAAGAAGCTTGTACAGATCACAAGATACACCACCATCGGTCTTTCGCTTCTTGAGTCTATAGCGATGGGTATCGGCTTCGGAAGGGCAAATTATATTTCGGGTTATTCCGAGCATCCCTTCCTCACGGTTGTTCTCTTTGCAGCCTGCCTTACGGCCGGCTCGACGATCCTTATGTGGATCGGTGAGAGGATCACGCCACAGGGTATTGGAAACGGTATTTCGATAGTCCTTATTATCAATATCATTTCCAGACTGCCTCAGGACATTGTTTCTCTTTGGAATCAGTTCGTCGCAGGAAAGCCCATCCCGAACATGGTACTTGCGATAGCGATCATCGTTGCAGTCATCGTAGGCATTGTTATTCTCGTAGTATTGCTTCAGGGCGCGGAGAGAAGGATCCCTGTTCAGTATTCAAAGAAGCTTCAGGGCGCGCATTCCTTCGGAACACAGTCTACCTATATTCCCATCAAGGTGAATACGGCAGGCGTCATCCCGGTGATCTTCGCTCAGTCGATCATGCAGACACCGGTCATAATAGCGACCCTTCTCGGAAAGTCACAGGGCACAGGCATTGGCTATGATATCCTTTACAGCCTGTCAGAAAGCCACTGGTTCAATCCGAGCAACTTCAAATATACTATTGGCGCCGTGATCTATGTGCTTCTTAACATTGCGTTCGCTTACTTCTACACATCGATCACATTCAACCCGCTTCTTGTGGCGGACAACCTGAAGAAGTCGGCAGGCTTCATCCCGGGAATACGTCCCGGAAAGCCCACCAGCGATTATCTTTCAACGGTTCTTAACCGCATCATCTTCATCGGCGCGATTGGACTTTCAGTGGTAGCGCTGATCCCGATAGCATTGAACGGCCTTCTTGGCACGAACATCAGCTTCGGTGGAACGTCTATCATCATCGTTGTCGGCGTTGTCATTGAAACGCTGAATCAGATCGATTCGCAGATGATGGTAAGAAATTACAAGGGCTTCCTGAACGATTGAGCTTGAGGGAGGATCGAACAATGAAGATAATAATGCTCGGCGCGCCGGGTGCCGGAAAAGGCACACAGGCTAAAAGGATCGCAGCGGAGTACTCAATTCCCCACATCAGCACAGGCGACATATTCCGCGCGAACATCCGCGACAATACAGAGCTTGGGAAAAAAGCCAAGGAGTATATGGATAAGGGTCTTCTCGTTCCCGATGAGCTGACATGCGACCTTGTGATGAAGAGGACTTCCGAAGAAGACTGCAAGGACGGCTTCGTACTTGACGGCTTTCCCAGAACCATTCCTCAGGCTGAGGCTCTTACAAAGGCTATGGAGGAAAGAGGGATGTCCATGGATGCTGCCGTGGATATCGAGGTTCCCGACGAGAACATCATCGGCCGAATGGCCGGAAGACGTTTCTGCCCCAAGTGCGGCGCGACATACCATCTCACCGCTCTTCCCCCCAAGGAAGAGGGCATCTGCGACAACGACGGCGAGAAGCTCATCATCAGGGATGATGACAAGGAAGAGACGGTAAAGAACAGGCTCAATGTTTATCATAAGGAAACCCAGCCGCTTATCGATTATTACAAAAAGGCACAGATCCTTAAGACTGTCGATGGCACGAAGTCAGCCGACGAAGTCTTTGAGGGGATCAAAGCTGTGCTTTCCTGAGAACCGGAGGTCAGAGATTTGTCAAAAGCCGACTCGATAGAAGTAGAAGGAAAGGTTCTCGAGAAGCTTCCCAACGCGATGTTCTCCGTAGAGCTGGAGAATGGGCATCAGATACTTGCTCATATCAGCGGAAAGCTGCGCATGAATTACATCAGGATCCTTCCCGGAGACAAGGTTACGGTGGAGATGTCTCCCTACGACCTGACCAAAGGACGTATTGTCTGGCGAGATAAATAATACGACACAGCAAAACATCCTTAAAAAAATATATTTGTTGACAACGTAGCATCACGAAAGTATAATATTTGAGCGCGTCTTTAGACGGGAATATCTATTAAACTCCGTAAAACGCGCGAAAGTACTGAACCAAAAGGAGGTTTCCCCGTGAAGGTCCGTTCATCAGTAAAGCCTATGTGCGAAAAGTGCAAGGTTATAAAGAGAAAAGGCAAGATAATGATAATCTGCCAGAACCCCAAGCATAAGCAGAAGCAGGGCTGAAAACAGGCGGCTTTTTGCGTTCCCTTAACATACCGGAGGGAATGCGGATATTAATATATACATCATTCATTATTCAACGGAGGTATTTTTAAGATGGCTCGAATCGCAGGTGTGGACTTGCCCAGAGACAAAAGGATACAGATAGGTCTGACCTACATCTACGGCATAGGTGTGAGTACCGCGGACAAGCTTCTTGAAAAGGCAAAAGTCAGCGGAGACACACGTGTCAAAGATCTGACCGATGACGAGGTAAAGAAGATATCCGATGCTCTTGAAACATCAGGGATCCTCGTAGAGGGTGAGCTTCGGCGTGATACGGCCATGAACATCAAGAGACTTGAGGAGATTGGCTGCTACAGAGGTATCCGTCACAGGAAGTCTCTTCCCGTCCGTGGACAGAAGACAAAGACCAATGCGCGTACGCGCAAAGGCCCGAAGCGTACAGTTGCTAACAAGAAGAAATAAGGAGAGGTAGCGCATTATGCCCAAGGCAGTAAAAAAGACAGGCAAGAAGCGTGTCAGAAAAAATGTTGAACATGGTCAGGTGCATATCCAGGCTTCGTTCAATAATACTATAGTTACCGTTTCAGACAGCGAAGGGAACGCTCTTTCATGGGCTTCCGCCGGCGGACTTGGCTTCAGGGGATCAAGAAAATCCACTCCCTTTGCGGCTCAGGCTGCTGCTGAATCAGCTTGCAAGGCTGCCCTTCCTCACGGATTGAAGGCAGTTGACGTTATGGTAAAAGGTCCCGGAAGCGGGAGAGAGGCAGCGATCCGTGCGATCGCGGCAAACGGAATACAGGTGCTCACCATCACTGATGTTACGCCTGTTCCGCACAATGGCTGCCGTCCGCCCAAGAGAAGACGTGTATAAGGAGGAGAGATAGAGATGGCTATAGACAAGACACCTATTCTCAAGAGGTCGAGGTCACTCGGACTTGAGCCCGGTTTTCTCGGGGTTGACAAAAAGTCAAAGAGAAGGAAGGAAATGACTCGCCGCAAGGTTTCCGAGTATGGCGAGCAGCTTAAGGAAAAGCAGAAGGCGAAATTCATCTACGGCGTGCTTGAAAAGCCTTTCCGCAATTATTACAACAAAGCCGACAAGATGACGGGCATGACCGGTGAGAACCTCATGCGTATGCTTGAATGCAGACTTGACAATGTTGTATTCCGTATGGGCTTTGCACGTACCCGTCGTGAAGCAAGACAGGTTGTGGATCACAAGTTCATCCTTGTAAACGGCAAGAAGATCAACATTCCTTCATATGAGGTAAAAGCAGGGGACAAGATCGAGGTCAGAGAGGCGGCACGTTCGACCCAGAGATTCAAGGACATCGCTGAGGCAGTCAACGGACGTACGGCACCTGAGTGGCTTGAGGTAGACAGCGCATCATTTTCCGGGACAGTTTCATCCCTTCCGAAGCGTGAGCAGATCGATGTTCCCGTTGACGAGATGATGATCGTCGAGCTCTACAGCAAGTGATCTTACTGATATTATTCTAATTAGAAACTGATGATCAGGCACTTGAGAGTGGAGGAAATGCTTTGTTCGATTTTGAAAACCCCAACATTTCGGTAACTGAGCTTTCTGAAGACGGAAAATACGGCGTGTTCGTATGTGAGCCTCTTGAGAGGGGCTACGGCACCACGCTCAGCAATTCTCTTCGCAGGATAATGCTCTCCTCGCTTCCCGGCTGCGCTGTAAGCCAGGTCAAGATCGAGGGTGTTCAGCATGAGTTCTCCGTGATCCCGGGGATAAAAGAGGATGTTACCGAGATAATCCTTAATATCAAAGAACTGGCACTTAGAAACAAAAGCAACACAGAAGAGCCCAAGACCGTCTATCTTGAATTTGAGGGAGAAGGCGAGATAAAGGCTTCTGATATAGACTTTGGTTCGGATATAGAAGTCATAAATCCGGATCTTACCATCGCGACAGCGTCCTCGCCCAATGCGAAGCTTTATATGGAACTTACGATCTCTTGCGGCAGGGGATATGTGAGTGCTGAAGCGAACAAAACCGATGACACTCCTATCGGAGTCATCGCAGTTGACTCGATCTACACTCCCATAGACAGGGTGAATCTCAAGGTCGAGAATACACGTGTCGGACAGCAGACTGACTATGACAAGCTTACGCTTGAGGTTTGGACGAAAGGTACGTTGAAGGCTGATGAGGCTGTCAGCCTCGCTGCAAAGGTGCTCTGCGAGCATCTCAAGCTTTTCATCAATCTGTCCGAAGCAGGCAGGGAAGTTGAGATCATGACTCCCGATGTGCCCGCACCTGCTCCGACTCCCGGAGATATGCTGATAGAGGAACTTGAGCTTTCAGTTCGTTCCTACAACTGCCTGAAACGCGCGGCTATCAGTACGGTACAGCAGCTTACGGAGAAGTCAGAGGAAGAAATGATGAAGGTCAGGAACCTCGGAAGGAAATCTTTGGAAGAGGTTACGAACAAACTTCATGACCTCGGTCTTTCCTTCAGGAATTCCGATGATTGAAGCAATCCGGACTGTGCATGAATTGTAAAGGAAGAAGATCATGGCAAAGTACAGAAAACTATCCCGCACATCCTCACAGAGGAAGGCTCTTTTGAGGAGTCAGGTGACCCAGCTTATATGGAAGGGCAGGATCATCACTACAGAGTCAAAGGCAAAAGAAGTAAAGAAGATAGCTGAAGGCCTTATAGCTCTCGGGATCAAAGAAAAGGACAATTACGAAGATGTGACGGTTTCCGTGAAGACGCCCAGAAAGGACAAGGATGGGCATCGTGTCAAGGAAGAGAAGGGCGGAAAGAAGGTTACCGTTTACGATACAGTTGACAAGCAGATCAAAAAGGACAAGCCTTCAAGACTTCATGCCAGACGTCAGATGCTGAAGGTTCTCTATCCTGTCACCGAGAAGGGTGAAAAGAGACGTGAGGACAAGCAGGTAGATCTTTGCGCGAAGCTTTTTGATGAGTATGGTGCAAAGTACAAGGATCGTCAGGGCGGATACACCCGTATCATCAAGATCGGCGAGAGAAAGGGTGACGGCGCACTTGAGGTCGTTCTCGAAATGGTCTGACAGGCTTTGAGTATCATCATAAGAAAAATGGCAGGGTCTTGACCCTGCTTTTTTCGACAGAAAATCACTTAAGAAGAGGAGAGGAACGATAATGAAAAAGAAATTCCTTTCACTTATGATGGCAGGTGCCATGACAGCGGCTCTTGTTGTGGGATGCACCTCTCCGGGAGGGGGCCAGAATGCGAGTTCGGGGTCAAATAGCTCCGCAGCTTATACAGGAACTGTTGAGGATGTTTCACTTACGGTCATGACTCCTACGGAAGATGATGCCTGGGTTAGGCAGGAATCAGCTGCATTCGGGAAGGCTCATCCGGAGTACAGGATCACATGGAATTATCTCCAGACATCCGAGGCAGACGCGAAGGACGTCATCCTGAAGGATCCGACAGCTATCTCACAGTGCGGCGATGTTTACATGTTCGCAAACGACCAGCTTGCATCTCTTGTTAAGGCAAATGCCATCTTAAAGCTCGGCGGCTCTACCGCTGACGCTGTAAGGGCCGACAACGGCGAGGCAATGATTGCGTCTGTTACATATCAGGATTCAATATACGCTGTTCCATATACTTCAAACACATGGTTCATGTTCTATGACAAGAGTGTTTTTTCAGAGTCAGATGTAAAGAGCCTTGACACGATGCTTTCAAAAGGCCGCGTGGCTATGGATATCACAAACGGCTGGTATTTCGCCGCTCCTTATGTCGGAAACGGCTGCACCTTCTATGGCAACGGAAACGACGAAAGCGCGAAGATCGATTTCTCCGGTGACAAGGCCGCAAATGTGACAAAGGCTCTTATAGCGCTTGTTGGCAACAAGAACTTTGTTGTCGCAACACCTGAGGATGCCATCGGACAGCTTTTGAATGATGACCCTTCAAAAAAAATATCCGCCTTTATGGGCGGATCCTGGAACACGATGGATGTTAAGGAAATGCTGGGCGACAATATGGGCTGTGCCGTTCTTCCAACTATCAGGATTGACGGTAAGGACGTCCAGATGAAGGCGTTTACCGGTTCAAAGGCTCTCGGAGTGAACCCTAATGCCAAGAACCAGAAGGCAGCTGTCGAACTGGCGTCATTCCTTGGCTCAGAGCAGGCTCAGCTAGACCATTTCACAATGAGGCAGATACCTCCGACAAACACAAAGGCTGCTTCAAGCGCTGATGTCAAGACGGATCCTGCCTGCGCGGCACAGGCTGCCGTGGCTTTAAACACATCTGTCCTCCAGCCCGCGTTCGGAATGGACAGCTGGTGGAATGCAGCGAAATACTTCGCAAAGGCGATCATCTCCGGCGAGGTTACGGAGGAAAACGCTGCGGAAAAGACAGCTGTGTTCAATGAAACCATCAATTCCACTGTTGTAAATTAATAATCTACTTCAGCGTCGCAATAGTGACTCCCGTGTCGCCTTCACCGAATTCACCCAATCGGAAGGAGGCGATCCGGGAATCTTTTTTTAAGAAGGCCTCAACCGCCTTTCGGAGGGCTCCGGTGCCCTTGCCGTGAACTATCCTGACCGACTCAAGGCTTGAAAGGCAGGCATCGTCTATATATTTGTCAAGCGCGTTTATAGCGTCATCCGCAGTCATTCCGAGGAGCTGGATCTCCGGTGAGATCGACATCGATCTTGAAAGGGATGAGCCGCCTGACCCCTTCTTTTTGAAGGAGGCGCCTTCAAAGGTGACCGTTTCTTCCGGACTGTCGTCCCGCGCAAGATCCTTGATATTGATCTTTGTCGTGATTATCCCCATTCTGACCTCTGTATTTCCCTTCCTGTCAGGAACGGAAAGAACTGTGCCTTTTGCACGTCCCATGGAAAGAACGAGAACCCTGTCGCCTTCCTTTATTTCCTCGGGCTTTA
>OMRF01000172.1 GCA_900313435.1 uncultured Lachnospiraceae bacterium
CAATAGCCCTTTTCGTCTTCGAGAGTACCATCAACAAAACTCTTGTATGTATTGGATATTTTTCGGATGTCTTCCTCTTTTAGTTCACGAAGCTTACGGCTGACCATTGTTCCAAGTTTTCTAGCATCGATAAATAGTGTTTTACCTGCCTGCTTTTTTTGCTTGTTTAGGAACCAAAGGGAGACCGGAATTTGTGTTGTATAAAACAGCTGTGTCGGCATCGCAATGATGCATTCCACCAAATCTGCATTTATGATGTTCTTTCGAATCTCGCCCTCTCCTCCAGACTGGGAAGAAAGGGATCCGTTCGCCAATACCATGCCGATCTTGCCAGCAGGTGCCAAATGATAAATCATATGCTGAAGCCATGCGAAGTTTGCATTCCCTGCCGGGGGCATACCATACTGCCAACGGACATCGTCCTTCAGCTTATCCGCGCCCCAGTCAGAAAGATTGAAAGGGGGATTAGCCATGATGTAATCCGCTCTCATTGTTGGATGACGATCATCAAGGAATGTATCAGCAGCATAAGCACCAAGATCCGGCTCTATTCCACGAATCGCAAGATTCATTTGCGCCATCTTCCAGGTTGTCGGATTTGAGTCCTGTCCATATATAGCGATATTATTGATATTGCCGCTATGGCTTTCGACAAATCTCGCAGACTGCACAAACATACCGCCGCTCCCGCAGCACGGGTCATACACGCGCCCCTTAAACGGCTGCAATATCTCAACAAGTGTGCGTACAACACACGACGGAGTGAAAAACTCGCCTCCACGCTTTCCTTCCTGCTCTGCAAACATGGAGAGGCAGTATTCATAGGTTCGACCCAGGATGTCCTTTTCATCACCGTGTTCAATCATTTGCACGTTGGTAAACAGGTCGACGACATCACCAAGGCGGCGCTTATCCAGTTCCGGGCGCGCAAAATTCTTGGGAAGAATATCCTTCAGACGCTTGTTCTCTTTTTCAATAGCTCTCATGGCATCATCGATCACGACGCCTATTTCAGGAGTATGCGCTTTTGCTGCAATTTCGCTCCACCTTGCACCTGCAGGCACAAAGAAGATGCCCTCTGATGTGTACTCGTCGATGTCTTCCTCGAAACCATCGCCTTCATCTACAAGTTCCTGATATTTTGACTCAAAGCGATCCGAAATATATTTTAAAAAAATAAGGCCGAGAACAACGTTCTTATACTCCGAAGCATCCAAATTGCCGCGAAGCACACATGCCGCATCCCAAATCTGCTTTTCAAAACCGATGTCTGCGGTTACTTTTTCAGCCATGTTATTTACCTCCGATATATCTTTACTGTTTTTTCATGGAAATCTCGGCAGTCTAATACAGCCATCGCTAAAGGACGGCATACGATTATTCAAGATGCTCCTTTCGATTAAATGCCAATGGGCATAAAAGCGTATGCTTCCTTAGCGGAAGCTGCGTTTCGTTCAAGTTGGATTCTCATCCTCATCTGTATTCATTTAAAATCAATCAATACGACATCCTAATTATATTCCCAATCCAAGCCAGACGCTATTGAAATGTATCTCACCTATTCTTTCTGCGCTTGTTTTGAACCAGCTCAGGTTTATCTAAAGGTACTGTTATATTGTTGGTACAAACTCTCCTCCAGGCCAAAAGAAGTTACCGATATGACCAGTTGCTCTCCAAGCAGACGCCCGCAGATGTCTCGGCGGTTAGATGTTGTTCGCGTTTTCTGATGATGATAAAATGTATTTGAAACACATTGAAACCTGAGAACTGCTCAGGATGACAGGTGTTTTTGTTATATGGCAGTGCAGTAAGCGTACTGCTGGAGCAATGATTCACAGGTCCGTATGGATCTGGATAATGGGCTCCGACAGTATATACGCAGTTGCAATACAATGAAGGACTTCACGCAGTCCTCCTATTGCTGCCGGAGCCCTTGCAAAACAAGGAGGGTTTATGAACAAAAACACAACGACCAGCACAAGCGATCGGATTGCGGCTGAAAGAAACTTACCTTTTGAGTATGAAAACGCATACGAAGAATGGTCTACAGCCGGGATTGGAAACACATTTCTATTTGGGAAAGTGATGACATCGAATCCAAATCTTCTTTTGGAACTCCTTCAGTATTCTCTGCCGGAGTTCCATATTAAGCAGATTGAGAATCCCGAGAAAGAGGCTGATGTCAAACTGTCCATCGATGCGCATGGCGTGCGGCTGGATGTGATAACAACGGACGACCGTGGACGCCGCATTGATGTTGAGATGCAGATGCGCGATGAGAAAAACATACCACGCCGGATGCGTTATTACGAAGGAGCGATCGATCAGACTACGCTGGAAAAAGGTCAGAATTATAACAAACTTGGTGATGTGGTGATCCTGTTTATCACACCATTTGACCCGTTTGATGCACATGGGAACTATAGGTATACGTTTTGCAATACCTGTCAGGAAGATAAAGACCTTTTACTCGATGACGGAGTCACAAAAGTAGTCCTGAATGCTGCCGGCCACAAGGGAGACATAACACCAGAACTAAAAGAATTCCTTCAGCTAGTAGCCGGAAATGTTGATTCAACGCAATACGCAGAAGGCTCATTTGCAGATCGCGTGCAAAAGCAGGTACATATAGCCAGACACAACTCGAAATGGAGGAAAGAATATATGGATTGGGATATGACGCTGCGCAACGAGCGCGAAAAGGGACGTGAAGAAGGCCGTATGGAAGAGCGGGTTAAAACAGAGGAGCAGCGGAAGCGCGCTGAGGCAGAGAAAAAGCGCGCTGATGATGCAGAAGAACGAATTCGAAGATTAGAGGAGCAGATTGCGCTGTTGGAGAAGGATGCTCATTGATCATCGGTAAATCCACCCCAATGAACTTTCTTTTACTTAGCCATCACGCTGTATACTAAAACATATTACATACTAAAATTATAATCAGGAGGGAACCCCCATGAACAACATCGAACGCCGTGGCCGCGAAATG
>OMRF01000074.1 GCA_900313435.1 uncultured Lachnospiraceae bacterium
GGACTGTCCCCGGGGTCCATTTTCACCCCGTCCCGGGGGTCCATCCATTATCCATTTATGATACGAATATTGGTCAGGGCACACTGGTCACCCGTCAGCGTTACATATACCTCAGAAATATCGTCAATAATTGTCGTGGTGATATTCAGGCTGATGCCAAGATTTTCTGTAGTTGTAATGATCTTGTTGCCATCCCTTTGAAATGAAATGCTACAGTCAAAACCTTTTTTGTTTTCTTCCTTCCATGCATCCCAGCCCACAAAATCATCAGTCTTGTTGACGATTGCTTTATTGCTGGACAGACCATCAGACTCCCAGTCTTCGCCATCAAGCCTGATGAGGGCATACTCTTTGTATTTGTCTCCCGCAGGGATCCTGTCCGGAGAATAGAACAGAACAATATATGCCGTATGCCATACAAGGCGTGAATTAGGCAGGCTCATCGTATGGAAAGTGATCTTCATTCCGTCACGGACCGGTATGCCGGGCGTACTGTCGACCCTGTATCCGTCTATCTGAACATTTGGCAGATCTCCGGAAAGGCATTTTATATAACTGATCTCCTCGGCGATCCGCGGAATGGCCTTGACATCAAAATCCTCTTCTTCATTCTCCACCATGATATTGTGAAGTTCGCAGTGTTCACCGCTTAGAGAGATGTAAACATATCGACCGATATCACGCAGGGCCAGGATGACATCGAACGATTTCTCTTCACTCAGAACACGAACCAGTACGTGATCTTTGCTCCGGACGGCTTTGATCATGTATCGCTGTTCCCGCTCGGGCTCTCCGGATCTTGCCCATTCAAGATCGATTTCCTGATCGGATGGCCTTACCTCTGCTTTTCGTGTATTGACCTCCGTCACCTGCCCGTCAAGGCGAATCCGGGCATATTCATAGTATAGTAAATCCTTATTGTTTTCCTCGCCCGGATGTACCTTGCCATCTAACGAATCGAACACGATCAGCGTTGGCAGGCATTCCTCGTTCACAAAGCCATCGTCCGGCTGACTGCAGAGCCTGATTTCTGACATTTTGGGCATGATCACGATTCCCGAAGAACATTCATGATATATCTCTTCACAACGCAGATTGGTCGTATTTGTAACATTTGCTCCGGATACGCTCTCCTTCATCTGGTATTCCGTATCCAGATCGATCAGATGGATCATGATCTTGGCAAATTCAGGATCAAACTGTGTACTGCTCCCCTTGACCAGTTCCTCTCTCACGATATGCTGTGGAATTGCATTTCGATAACTTCTGTTGGAGGTCATGGCGTCATAGGCATCTGCCACGGCGATGATCCGCGCGATCTCGGGGATAGCTTCACCCTTGAGCCCATCGGGGTAACCTCTTCCGTTGTAACGCTCGTGGTGGTGGCGTGCGCCGATCGCGAGCCACGGGGAATCCTTAATACTGGAGAGGATTTCACCGCCCACAACGGAATGCCTCTTGATCTGATCGAATTCCTCGTCTGTCAGCCTGCCTTTCTTCTGAAGGATCTCAATAGGGATTCCGATCTTGCCCACGTCATGAAGCAGCGCTGCGAAGTAGACCTTTTTACATTCCTCTTCGGACATGCCCACCTCCTGGGCAATTTTGAGCGAATATTCCGCAACACGGCGGGAATGGCCGTTTGTATAGGTATCCTTGGCATCGATAGCGCCAGCCAACGCCTCCGTGGTCTCTTCGAACATGACGTGCACTTTTTCCTGCACTTTCTGTCTTGCGATGATCTCCGCGAAAACATATCTTTCAGCTCTCGTCTTGTTTACATAACATCCAATGATGATCCCGAAAAGAGACGCAATAATGAGATAGGCGATCGCGGTCGTATAAAGCTGTGGTTCTATACCCTCCCGCAGAATGAAAACGGCCAGGATGTTATAAGCCGACAGAAGAACGATATTAAAGGCAGGTGGAAGAACAAAAAAGATCGGAACGAGCACGACCGCAATAAACATGACAACTGTCAGGGTATTATACTGAAGCTGCAGCTTCGCGATCCATAGACCGCCGCCGAGAATTGCGGCATCAACCATAAAGGCGGAAAGGGGGATCAGCCAGAACACTTTCAGAGCAATACAGGTTGCGAAGATCATCGCGGTCAAACAGAGTACAGCCGCCATAATGTATGCACCGCGGCAGCGGGTAAATGCTTCATTAAAGAAGGACATAATGAAGCAGTATCCCCAATAAACCAGTTGGACCCTTGACCAGATCTTAACAAACTTTCGATCGTCCTCTACAATATTCTTCTGAACAGCCTGTTTGTCGCTGATCGGGATATCCCCGTGCATCAGTATCTTTTTCATTCTTTCCAACATAATATGTTCCTTACTCTCCCATATTATAAGTCAATGATGTCCATTAAAGAATACATTGCGCATTGCTCAAAAAAGACCACTTTAGCGATCACAGCTAAAGTGGTCTCTTTTCGGTTTGGTTTCCGGTCGATTTTGCACCCCAGCACCTTAATCTTCCAGAATCTGTTTCAGAGATTCTTCCACATTTTCCGCCACTTCTCTCATCTTCGAAATCGAAGCAGCCGTCTGTTCGCTGGAGTCAACAAGCACCGTTGCCCGTTCGTTGACGCGTTCCACGATCTGCTCAAGTTTTCCAGCCTCCGCGATCAGGTGCTCGACGGTTTCCTTTATATCCCGATTGTTCGCATTGCTATCGTCCGCCGTAGTCTTTGAACCCTCTGCCAGATTCTTGATCTCATCCGCCACAACGGCAAATCCTCTTCCGGCCTCTCCTGCCCGCGCCGCTTCAATGGAGGCGTTGAGTGCCAGCAGATTGGTCTGGGAAGCGATGGCGATCACGGCGGCGTTATTGGAATCCAGTTTGCTCAGATACCCTTCGATCGCACTGAGCACATTCTTTAATTCGGTTGCAAATGCATCCACTTCGTTCATCTCAGTGGAAATGCCGGTTGTCTGATTGCTGTTGTCGGCGCTGGCTTCCTCGATCTGTCCGATGGCTTCCCGCAGCGTACCGAAATCCTCTCCGATCTCTTCGGCCAGCGAGATCTTCTTATCCCGCATTTCTTCCTGCGTTCTTACCACCTTCTCGGAAAGCTCGACGGCTTTGTCCTTTTCTTCGTATGCGCGTTCCTTGAGGTAGTGCATACAGTTATGGATATGGTTAAATCCGTTAAAGATCGCGACGGCCATATCCTGGCAGGTGTTGTAGCCGCAGCATCCGCAGTCGATGGATTGTTTTTCCTTCGTGTCCTTATGGAGCTGCCGATAGATTTCGTCAAGCTGAGCCTGCGTGGGAACCTTGTGCGCGCATATTTTGCTCCGGTCGGTGTATTTCCGGAGGAAATCATTCAGATTCAGATTCGCAAACTGTTTGTTTAATGCCGCCAGTCTTTGGGCGGGAGTCAGATTCCTGCCCCAGGCCGATTTTTTGGAGTTGTTCTTGCTTTCTGCCTTGATCTTCTGAATGGCCATGAACACATCTTCGTTCATGTCCTCCCTTACCTCAGTTCCTGTTCCGTACAGACAGCCGCTGGCACAGTTTAAGGCGTCCACAAAAAGGTAGGATGTATTTCCCTGTTTCAGCCGGTCCTTGTTGCGCCAGAGATATTCGTACATATGGTGCTCGCCTTCCATCTGGCGCACCAGTGCGTCATCTCCCAGCAGCCAGTACACATTTTCCTTCAGTCCTCCGGGCATGGGATAAATGGAGCCCAGGCCGTATTCGATCTCATCCTTATAAGGCTGAGCGCCGGTGACGGGATGCTCTTTCAGATATTTGATCAGGTGCTTAAAGGTCAGGTTATAAGAAACATACCTATGATTGTTGGGATCGTCGATCTCGTTCTTTTTGGCGACGCAGGGGCTGATAAAAGCCAGCTTATCCGGCAGCTTCATGTATTTTTTTACATAGACGGCGGCACACATCATCGGCGACTGCACCGGCATCAGTTTGGGGAGAAGCTCCGGAGTATAGCGTTCGATATAGCCGACTACCGCGGGGCATGGCTGGGAAATGCCGCCGTAGAAATTGTTTTCGGTAATGTATTTGATGTATCCCCAAGTGCAGATATCCGCGCCGAAGGATACGCTGATGAACCGATTTACGCCGGCTTTTTTCAGCATTCCGAGATACTTTTCGTAGTCCTTTGGATAATCGGCTAAAAATGCGGGAGCGATCAAAACGGAGATCTTCTCGCCTCTCTTTAGATCCGCAAAGAACTGCTCCACATCATCCACATATTCCCGGGCGCTGTGTTCGCAGGCATCCATACAGGCCCCGCAGGCAATGCAGCGCTCCGGATCCACTTCAATGGTATTACCTCTGTCTTTCTCGATGGCGATATTTGCCCCCATGCAACTGCAGGCTCTGATGCATTTGTTGCATCCGATGCAATTATCGTTGGTTTTTACCAGACTCATGATTTCCTCTCTACTGTGCCAATCTCTTTACACAGAAATACACACTAAAGCTTTTGATCATGTATGAATATACTTTTTCTATCATGTTTTTGCAAATAATTTCTTGATTTGTTACTCCCTCTTCTTCTCCGGCAATTCCTCATACATTGCCCTGCTGCCTTCTCGTGAAAAGGTTTATTCCAGGAACCTGTCTCGATCAGTACTTATCCCTATGAATCCCTTGCTCACCTGTGCTCGCTTATCATCTTCTCCATCCAGATCATATTATACCATCGGTCAAACTTATATCCGCACTTATGAAACTCTCCCACCTTGGTATATCCCATATGCTGATGAAAAAACTCGCTGTTCCTTGTCAGATATTCATCTTCAGTAATCGGTTCCGCGATGCAGGCATAAAGGTTGATCATCCCCATTTCTCTCAATGCCTCTTCCAACGCAGTATATAATGCCCTGCCATAACCGTTTCCCTTTGAATCGCGATCCAGATATATCGTCATCTCGCAGCAATGATCATAAGCAGCTCTCCCTATAAAAACACCTGCATAAGCATAACCCCTGATCACGCCATCCTCTTCTATGACGATATAGGGATATTTTTTTAAAGTATTTGATATCCGTTTTCTAAACTCATCCGGCGAAGGGGTTTCAATTTCAAACGATATTGCCGTGTTCTCAACATAGTATGAATATATTTCAAGAAGCCTTTCAGCGTCACTTTCAATCGCACTACGAATCATGATCATTCTCTTAACTCCGTGTTCATAATCTCTTTGTTTTTTCTAACCCTAATACTTATCCAAAGATCTGTCCCGGCAGCTTCAGCTTCTCCTTGGGCGGAAACGCTTTATCAAACTCATCCACATCCTCATCTTTCACGTAATAGCCCTGCGGAGTCTGATATACCCCGGTCACATCGTCCAGGTATCCGGGAATCAATTCCTTGCAGAGAAAGAAGGATGAATCTGCATCCTCCGGCAGGTCATGATAACGTATGCCAAACTTACTTGCGAAGTCAAAGCCACTCTTGCCATAGAAATCAATGTTTCCTTCAAAAAGAACAGCCCCGAAGCCCATTCCTGCTGCCTTCTCCAAAGAGTAATCCAGTATAGCCTTCCCGTAACCCTTGCGCTTTAGCTCCGGGGTGATGCCGATCGGCCCCATCGTTAAGACCGGGATCTTCCTTCCGTCATCGGCATCGATGATCGTCTTCATGAACATGTTCTGTCCGATCAGTTTTCCATCCTGCTCCATGACGAAATCCAGCTCCTTAACGAATGCAGGATCATTCCTCAGCACATGGATCACATAATGCTCACTGCATCCCGGACGGTAAACATTCCAGAATGATTCTCTCACAAGGTTCTCAACATCCCTGTAATCTTCTTCCTTCTCTAATCGTATCTTATAATCGTTTGTATTCATCTTATTTCCTCCGTAAACTACTGTATACTCTTCCCTTTTCCAATCAGCAAACCCTTCACGACCAGAATAGCCAGACAGATGATGCCTGCATAGGGCTGTCTTGTCAGGATAAA
>OMRF01000023.1 GCA_900313435.1 uncultured Lachnospiraceae bacterium
CTTAATGTCATAAACGATGTCCTTGATTATTCAAAGATGGAGTCAGGAAAGCTGAACATAGTCCCCGTGGATTATGACCTTTCCGAGATGATAAACGAGATCTTTATGATGATAAGGACGAGAGCGGCAGAGAAGAACCTGGATCTCATTATTGATGTGGATGAGAGTATGCCTCATATGCTGAATGGTGATTCGCTCCGTGTCAAGCAGTGCGCTCTTAATATCCTTACAAACGCTGTAAAATACACGAAGAGGGGAAAGGTTGTCTTCTCCGTGAGCTATCAGGAACTGCCTGACGCCAAGGGCGATTATACCTTCTCTGTTCAGGATACGGGTATCGGTATCAAGCCTGAGGATATGGAAAGGCTCTTTATCCCCTTTGAACGTATAGACGAGGTGAAGAATCACGGTATAGAAGGGACGGGGCTCGGTCTCTCCATTACGCAAAGGCTCCTCAAGATAATGGGAAGCAGTCTCAAGGTTTCCTCCGTTTATGGCGAGGGCTCAACCTTCTCCTTTACGGTTACCCAGTTCGTGCTTGATGCCGAGCCGATAGGGAATTTCAGGAAGGCCTTTGAGGAAAAGATCGAGAACGCTCCGTTGTACCATCAGTCCTTTACTGCTCCCGATGCTAAGATCCTCGTCATAGACGATACAGACATGAACCTCTTCGTTGTCACGGGACTTCTGAAGGAAACAAAGATCAAGGTCGATACGGCTTCAAGCGGCGAGAATGGACTCGTGATGCTGAAGCTCGATTCTTACGATCTTATAATGATAGATCACAAGATGCCTGTCATGGACGGTATAGAGGTGCTTCACCGGTTAAGAAGGGATTCCTCCAATCCGAACCAGCACAAGCCCTGTATCGCCCTTACTGCGAACGCCATGTCGGGCGCAAGGGAATTCTATCTGAAGGAGGGCTTTGAGGATTATCTTTCGAAGCCCATTGATTCAGCTGCTCTTGAGAAGATGGTGAGAGAGATCCTTCCCAAGGACAAGATAATACTTGAAAGAGAGCCGGAGATCCCCGATCCGGATCTCGCAAAAGCCGTATCGACTCTTAGGAGTCGTCAGGATCATTTCCTGAAGATGTGAGGGGGTGATTAAGATGCAGCTTGATTACAATATATTCTTTGAGACGTCCATATTCCTTGTAGATGTAATGATCTGTTTATATCTCTATGTGAAGTATGGGGCTTCAGGTACCGAGATCAACAAATATTTCAGGCGATTTGCAGTGGTCACGACGATATCAACCGCGCTTGATGTTATATCCGCTACAGTTATGAGCATACATCTTGCTTCTATCGACTGGCTCCATATGGTGCTCCTCATAGCTTCACAGGTATTTAAGTATGCGACAGTACTTTATTTCGTTGTATATTCTGCCAGTTTCATCGGAAGCGGTTATTTCGGTACGAAGATGGAGAAGTTCAATTTCTTCATCAACATAGCGTTCGTGGTGATGGAGGTACAGAACCTGTTTACCGGGAATGCATACTCTTTCGTGGATGGAAGGCTTGTGAAGGGACCGTTGTGGATGG
Source organism: uncultured Lachnospiraceae bacterium (assembly GCA_900313435.1). Lineage (GTDB taxonomy): Bacteria > Bacillota > Clostridia > Lachnospirales > Lachnospiraceae > RUG306. The sequence goes on from OMRF01000023.1 coordinate 1,548, forward strand.
TCTTAACCTTTGGCTTTTCTCTTTATTTTATGATCTTCGGGATGCTGTTTCTCATCCGCTACAGCAAGAATTACCGAAGGGAGCAGGCTATGGCGCTGAGCATCGGGGGCGTAATAGTCCTTGTTCTTTTTATCCTTCAGATGGTAGTAGCACCCCATGTCCTTCTTACAAGCTTCGCGGCATCATTTGCCGTCCTCCTCTTTCTCCTTACCTTCGAGACCCCTGACTATTCAGCACTCCTGAAGGCGATGGATGAGCTGAAGGAATCCCGGGAGAGAGAGAAGGCAGAGAGGGAAAAGGCAGACGAAGCAAACCATTCAAAAAACAAGTTCCTTTCCCAGATGTCTCATGAGATAAGGACACCCATAAATGCGATCTTAGGCTATGATGATCTCATTTTGAATGCCGAGAAGAACAACAGGGAGGTCATAGACTATGCCGAAAGAATAAAGACCTCTGCCACCGGTCTACTTGATTTCTTCACAAGTGTCATAGACTATGTCTCGGATTCCGATACAGGGGACATGGAGGTGGCTCCTCCTACCGTATCGAAGTTCAAGGAGATGTCGCAGGCAGCAGACATGCTGAAGGGCGAAGGGGTACGATTTGACAGGCTCGTTCTTAAAAAGGGCTATCCTGAACAGCGGATACTCATCGTTGACGACAATGATATGAATGTGGATCTGCTCGTTCGGATGCTGCGTCCCGCAGGCATCAGGATGGATGTGGGCGAGAACGGCAAGGAAGCAATAGACATGCTCCGTCATACAAGATACAACATTATCTTTATGGATCATATGATGCCGGTAATGGACGGGATTGAGGCTATGGATATCATGAAAGCCACTCACCTGTGCGACGGCGTTCCCGTGATCATGATGACAGCTGCAAATATAACGCCCCAGGAAAGAGATAAATACATGAAGGCGGGCTTTGTCGAATATATCTCCAAGCCCTTTGAGGATGACAAGATATACGACATTATGCTCAGGTTCCTTCCGCTTGAGGAAAAGGTGGATGAGAAGGATGTCACGGAGGATATCTGGCTTTCGATAAGGAATATATTCTCATTCCTCGATACTGAAATGGTGAGGAGAAACTTTGAAGGTGACGAGGATTATTTCCTTTCGGTGCTTTCCGATTTTTCGACCAGGGACTATCCGGAGAGGCTTACTGCGGCCTATGGGAAGAAGGACTTCTACAGATACAGCTGTATCCTTCAGGCGGTCCGTGAGAACGCGGAGCTCATCGGCGCCAAAGATCTTTCGACCGTGGCAAAGACCAGCAGGAATCTTGCGGAGGCATCCGATTCAAATTCACTTTCCATAGTCCATCCCCAGCTTATGAATTCCTATCAGGGTCTCATGGCAAGGATAAAGAGCAGTATGAAAAAAGTGAGAGGCGGTACCTTGAGATGAAGGGAAGAGTAGTCTTAAAAAATGTCAGTGCCCTCATAATAGATGATGACGAGGTACAGGGAAATTATCTCAAGCATTCGCTGGAGGTCTTCGGTGCGGCGGCGGTTCTGGTCTTTGATCCGGACGAGTTCATCTCCGTACTGAAGGACGATGAATTTGACATTGTATTCATAGACTATATGATGCCTAAGGCAAACGGTCTTTCAATCTTCCATTCCCTGCTCTCCGAATTCGGCGGAAGCTTCAATACGCCGACTCTCATCATGGACAATGATTTCACGGAGTCATTCGGCAAGGAGATATTCAGGACCGGCTTCACCAATTATCTCGAGAAGCCTGTTTCAAAGGACAGCCTGTCAGCGGCGCTTTATCTTTATCTTCCAAAGGAGAAGTTCGTCTTTCAGAGGGAAAGACAGCATCTTCATGAACGGGGTGAGAAGGAGGTCAGAGTTCCGATAATCTCCGAAACCCAGACCTATGAGGACGAAGGAGTCCCGGCCTTCCTTTATGAGGTAGAGGGAATGGATGTGAATGAGGGGCTTAAGAATTGCGGCTCGGCGGAGAGCTTTGTTTCCGCTGTAAAGCTCTTCCATGGCTCGATAAAGAAAAAGGCGGACGAGATACAGAACTTCTTTGAAAAAGAGGATATAAACAATTACACTATCTGGGTCCACGCCTTGAAATCCTCCGCAAGGATAATCGGTATAGCGGATCTTTCTGAGCAGGCAAGGCTCATGGAGGAGGCCGGAAACAAGGGTGATGTGGAGGCGATCAAAAAAGAAACGCCACAGCTTCTTTCCGATTATCGATCATACCTTGACATCCTTTCAAGGATAAGCGAAGATAAAGATGATGAAGATAAGCTTCCGGAAATACCGGAAGATATGCTCTTAGATGCGTATGAGAGCCTCAGGAGTTTTGCGGATGAGATGGACGTTGATCTTTGTGAAATGGTACTGAAGTCCATCAAGGAATATACTCTTCCCAAAGAGGATGGGGAGAGGATGAAGAAGATCTCCGAGATGCTTCTTGAACTTGACTGGGAAGGCATGAAGAAGATACTTCCAAGAGAATAAAAAGGAGGACACACTTCAATATGAAAAAGTTTCTTCTTTTGAGTGCGAAAAAATCGTTTCTCATAAAGGGGCTTTTGATAAAGCTTGAGGATGCGGGTCTTTCGTCGGATTATGCCTCTGCGGGGGATGCAGATGTAGACGCAAAGATGCGGGATTCCGAGATGTTCATCTTCTATATGGATAGTGATATGCAGAACAATACCGCGTTCATTAAGCATATCGATGATGTCATGAAGAAGGACGGCAAGATGGCGATCCTTATCGGAAAGAAGGAGGAAAAGGATTTTGTAATGCAGTTCATCCAGGAGGAATTTGTACTTTCCTTCTATGAACGCCCCCTTGACATGGATGTGTTTGTGAGGGATCTGCTCCTTGAGTCGGCGCTTGAGACCAATGAAGGTGAAAAAAAGGTCATCCTCGTTGTTGATGACGACACCGAATACAGGCAGCTCATAAGAGGGTGGCTCAGAGCCGATTATCATGTGGCTCTCGCAAATTCCGGCGTCCAGGCCATCACATGGCTTGCGAAGAATACCTGCGATCTGATCCTCCTTGATTACGCGATGCCGGTGACCGATGGGAAAAAGGTCCTTGAGATGCTGAAGAGTGAGGAGACTACAAAAGATATTCCCGTTATGTTCCTGACGGGAAAGAATGACAAGGAATCGATAATGGAGGTTCTGAAGTTGAACCCCGATGATTATCTTCTGAAGACCATCGGCCGCGACGCGCTTCTTGAAAAGATGCATGAATTCTTCGAGTCCATGGAATGGTGAAAAAAGCAAAGTCAGAGTACACTCCGGGTTATAAATCCGGGGTGTATTTTTTTTCTTGACAAACCGGTGGCAGGGGAGTATTTTATCTCATGTAAGTATTAGCACTCCAACCGATTGAGTGCTAACAGAACAGGAGCAGACTTGGAGCTTGATGAGAGAAAAATATTAATACTGAATGCCATAATCGAGACCTATTTCGAGACAGGGGAGCCGGTAGGCAGCAGGACCATTTCAAAGTATCCGGGGGTAACGCTTTCCTCCGCGACTATTAGAAATGAGATGCAGGATCTCGAGGAACTGGGCTATATCCTCCAGCCTCATACCTCGGCGGGCAGGATACCTTCCGACAAGGGCTACAGGTTCTATGTGGACAATATGCTCGAGGCGAAGGATTCCGAGATCACCGATATGAAGGAGCTTCTCCTTGAAAAGACGGAAAAGCTGGAGGCTATCTTAAAGCAGGTAGTGACCCTTCTTGCGAAGACCACCCAGTATCCGTCGGTGGTATCCTCTCCGGCAGTGGCTACGAACAGAGTGAAGTTCGTACAGTTGTCGAATGTGAATGAATCACAGATCCTTTGTGTCGTGGTGATGGGCGGAAACCTGGTGAAGAACAGGATCATAGATGTGACCGAGCCTTTGTCCAACGAGAACCTGCTTAAGATGAACATGCTGCTCAATACGAACCTGAACGGACTCACGGTATCCGACATTAATCTCGAACTCATAGAAAGGATGAGACGCAGCGCCGGCGAGCATGATGAGATAGTGGAGCAGGTCTTAAAGACCGTAGCCGATACCATCACGGATGATGAGGAATTTGAGATTTATACCAGCGGGGCAACGAACATATTCAAATATCCCGAGCTTTCCGACAACAAGGAAAGCGCTTCCGAGATCATAGAGACGCTTTCCGACAGGGAGGAGCTTAAGGAATTCATCAGAGAGACCCAGAATGATGAGGAACTGAAGAAGAACGGTATCAGGGTCATGATAGGAGCGGAGACTCCGCTCGAGACCATGAAGGATTGCTCCGTGGTCACCACGACATACGAACTCTCGGACGGCGTAAAGGGATCTATCGCCATTATAGGACCAAAGAGGATGGATTACAGAAAGGTTGTTGAGACGATGGCAAGGATCAAAACCGGCCTTGACAGAGCCTTGAAAAAGGGATCGTCTTCCGATGAATAGCAATGATAAAGATAGAAGAAGATAATGAAAGGAGCGACGAGATGTCAAAGAAAGGTCATTCACCGAATCAAAAGAAGGTGAATATGACAAGGGACGGCGACCTGAAAAGAGGCTCCGAGAACTTTGAGACAGAGACAGAAAAAAAAGAAGAGACTTCAAAGAACTCAGTCAAAGATGATGAGATAAAAGAAGACGCTAAAAAAGAGTCTCCGAAGGAAGAAGAGAAGGAAAGCGAAAAGACTCCTGAGGAGACTGAAGAAAAGGCGGATACGGCCTCAGAAGAGGAAGAGGAAAAAACTAACGAAAAGCCTTCACCCGAACAAAAGAAGATAGAAGATCTTGAAGACAGGGTGAAGCGCCAGATGGCTGAGTTTGAGAATTTCA
>OMRF01000295.1 GCA_900313435.1 uncultured Lachnospiraceae bacterium
CGTATTTCTTTCATTTGTCCTGACAATGGTGCTGGGGCTCTTCTTTACCATGAGTGAGGTGCTGAGGTTCTTCTGCCTGAAGAAGCAGACAGACAGGGCGTCTCTGATCGCGGTTGAGAGCTGTTTTGCGGACTACTGCAGACCGCTTTGGGAGGAATACGGGCTCCTCGGGGTCGACCTTTCCTACGGGAAGGATGAGCTTGATACTGAAACCTTTGAAAAGCGCTATTACCGGTATCTTGACGAGAACGGGAATGCTGAGGGGACTCATTTTTTTCAGTCCTATCCAAAGAAGGCGGCGCTCCTCGATTACTCCGTGCTTACGGATAATGATTATGCCGGACTTGTCCGGGAGGCCGCAAAAAGCGTTGAAAATAATGTGGGAGAAGACATGATCTCGCTGCTCTCAGAGCTTACTGACAGGGTGAAGGGCGCAGAGGAAGGGACAGACGGGCTCTCTGATCTTGCGGGCAGCGGTGAGGACGTGATGAACGGCAGTTCTCCCCCGGCTTCCGTAAATACCGTTGAGGGAACCGAGCCCAGTGAGGAGACAAAGAAAAAGATAAGGGGCTGTGAAAACCCGCTTCTCGGGATAGTTCCGGTAAGTATCAGCGGAATACTGAAATATGTCCTTCCAAGTGGAGCGTCCGTATCGGATGAGAAGCTTTTGATACCAAGGAATGAAAGGAACTCTGTGCGGACCCTTGAGAGCGGGACAATGCCTTCTGATACGCCAAAGGCACATGAAAAGGCACTTTACTACTTCTGGCTTTCAAAGACTTTCCGGAATTTTACGGGGGAGGCCCGGGAAAACAGCATGTCTTATGAGATGGAGTATGTGATATGCGGCAAAGACGCTGATGTAGACAATCTGAAGGGCACGGTATGGCGACTCTTACTCCTTAGGGAGGGTCTCAATATGGCATCACTCTGCAAGGACAGTCAGAGGGTAGGGGAGACCGAGACTCTGGCCCTCATCATAGCGACCCTTCTTACCCAGCCTGAGGCGAAGGATGCGGTGAAGTATGTGATATTGGCGATCTGGTCTTATGTTGAGTCGATCCTTGACCTAAGGACTCTTTTGGACGGCGGAAAGGTACCCTTTTTTAAGACCCCGGCTGATTGGAACTCAGATCTTTGGACTCTTGTGAGCGACGTTTATTCCGGAAGAAAGGCAAAGGAGGGAAGCGGCTTCAAGGTCGACTACGGCGGATATCTCCTTGCTTTCGCTGCAATGACGCCGATCAGGACCAGCGCGGGAAGGGCCTGTGACCTTATAGAGGAGCATATCAGAAGAAACGAGGATTACAAAAATATCAGGATGGACAGGATGCTATATAAGGCGGACATGCTGGCTGAATATCAGGCAAAGCCGCTGTTTTTGTCTTTCGTACCGCTCTTTACGGGGGAGTGGAAGGTCTATGATCATTCATATAAACGAAGGATTTCCTATGTTGACGGAGAGGAGCTTTTGACTCAGACCAAAGGACCGCCGTGAGAAGAGGTCAAAAAATCGGAGGAAAGGAGGGAGCAGAAGGGTGTCTCTTGCTGGATTAAGGCAAAGATTTTGGTGTGTGAAAAAATTACATATGGCTGACTCTAAGATCATATCCGGACATAATCCCGAGAATTCAGAAAGAGCAGGGCGTTTGGCAGAAGCAAAAACTGCCGTTTCAGCGGATCTGCAGCGGGAGAGAAGTCGGAGACAGCCCATCTCAAGGCCGGTCGAATCCTTTATGGGGCGAAAGGTAAACGGCTTTTTCAGAAAGGGACGCCCTTCTGCTTCCCCAAAGGCTAAGGCAAGCTATACCGTGGAGGCGGCGTTTGTACTCCCCATGTTCCTTCTGGCCGGGATCGCAGTGATCTTCTTTTTCAGGGTGATCCAGGTTGAGTGGGGAGTACAGACGGCAATATCTGATGTGGCGCGTTCCGCGGCTATTTCCGGTGACGTTTTTTCGGAGATGAAGTCGGGACCGATCCAGGCGCTTTGCGCCGCAGAGATCGCGGCTAAAGGAGTCCCGTACAAATTCGTTATCGGAGGCCCTGTCGGGATCAACCTCAGTGCCACTGAAGTTTCCGATACGGAGGTTTCTATCAATGCCTCCTATATCATGAAGGTCCCGACGACACTCTTTGGCTGGAAGCACTTTAATATTTCCCAGCGGGCCCTTGCGAGGCGCTGGGTGGGAGATGATCCGAAGGATGATGACGAGGCGGACAAATATGTCTATGTGACGGAATCGGGGAGCGTTTACCATACTAACCTTTCCTGTGCCTACTTAAACCCTTCCATCAGAGGCGTCTTTGATGAGCAGCTTTCAAGCGAGAGAAATGTGAACGGAGCCATCTATTACCAGTGCCCCTCCTGCAAAAATAAAGGCTTTACGGGAATTTGGTACGTGACCGATTACGGAACCAATTATCACACTACGCTGACGTGCCCGGGACTCAAGCGGACCATCAACAGGATGAAGCTTCAGGATGCCATAGATAAGGGCTATCCGCATTGCAGCAAATGTCAAAAGAACGGAGAAAGTGATGGAGATCATTAATACCGCAGTTTTCTTTTCAATACTGATACTGCTTACGATTGAGGATATTAGGGAGAAAAAGATAATGATCATCCCTCCGCTTTTGTTCTGCGCATATATTTTTGTGGTACATATTTTCTCTCCGACACTTGAAATATCGGAAATGCTTTTGGGCGTTGTGTTTGGGGGAATAATGATGGCTGTTTCGTTTTTGTCCAAAGGCAGGATAGGTATGGGGGATGCAGTCATCTACACCTGCATGATCGGTCCGCTTTTTGGGGGATTAAAGGCACTTGCCGTGCTTTTTACCGCATCCCTCTCATCAGCGGTGTTTTCGTGCATATATATCCTCAGGGTGAAGAGGCGGCAAAAAGCTGTCGGCGCAGGTGAAGATATCAGCGGCATACCTTCGATCAGGGGGACGGAACTTCCTTTTGTACCATTTACGCTGATCGGGGCAACGGTGGAATTTGTTGGGGGATTTTTTACATGAAGATATTGGACAAAAACGGAGTGCAAAAAGATACGGATTTTTTGTATCTCAAAGCGAGCTTCACGGTTGAAGGCTCCTTCATAATATCATTTTGCATCATTATCCTGATGAGTCTGATAATGCTTTCCTACAGGATTTTCTATGATACGGAAAAATATATCAAAGACCAGGACATCCTTAAGTATGACGCGGTGAAGACCTTCCGTGCCGTCGCTGCGGGGGAGAACATAATTGAAAAGCTGAAGGAGAAGGGAAAGAAATGAAGATAAGCTACGAGAGAAATCTGAAGGAAAGCCTGATGACAGTTCAGGGGAAACCCGTGATGAAGCCCTATGAGGAGGAGATGTTGAGGGAAAATGATATCCCGTCGTTACTCTCTTTCTATACATCTACCATGAACGGGGAGGTGAGGTTCTGCTATGACATCACGGGAAAGAGCAGCCTTCGGGACTTTCTTGACGAGGAGGGGCTTTCGGTACAGACAGTCTCCGGGGTCATAAGGAAGCTCAAAAAGGCCTTTGATCAAACGGACAGATATCTGATAACCCCTGAAAATATCAGGCTTAATCCGGATACCATATTTGTCGAAAGGTATCCCGGGGATTTCAGGCTGTTTCTTGCCTACATGCCCTTTGAGGATGAAGGGGGTGATTTCGGACTTTCATCCGTGATGAGATTCCTGACGGAAAAGCCGGTGAGAGGGGATATGCGGCTTACTGAACTCATCTACAGCCTTTATGACAAGAGCCTTCGGGAGAAGGATTCCTTTGACCCGCTCCTTTTGGTGCTTTCGGAATATGAAAGTAAGGAAAGCGATGATACCGTTAAGGAAAAGGTAAGGGATGTCCTTTTGGAGGAAGAGTATGAGGAAGAGCCAAAGACTCCCGAAGCACGTGATTATGAGGATTTGGATGATTACGAGGATGAGGATGATTGTCCGGAGGGAGAGGATGAAGGCTTTTTGTCAAAGCTTTTTTCCAGGCTGAAGGGGCTGTTCTCAAAAAAGGAGAAAAAGGCCGGGGAGAAGCTGAAAGGCCGCCTTAAATCCCTTTTTCCGTCTGAGAAGGAAAGTCCCAAAGCACTTGATTTTCTCTACGAGGAGACCGACAGCATCGAAAAGCCCACGGTACTCATGACCGGGGCGAATTCACAATCGGGCTATCTCCTTTCATACGAGGGGAGTGGGAGAAACCGGGATTATCCTCTCTCAAAGGATGTATTCAGGATCGGTTCTGAAAAGGGAAATGACGCAGTCCTTGATTCCCCGGTGGTTTCCAGGCACCACGCCAAGATAGTTAGGCAGGGAGAGGATTACTTCATAGAAGATCTGAATTCAAAAAACGGAACGTTTGTGAATGGAAAGATGCTCTCCTACAGGGAAAGCGTCAGGCTGAAAAGAATGGATAGGATAATATTTGCGGATGAGGTTTTTAGGATAGTGTGACGCACATCCAGATTCAGAAGGGATGGCTTATATATGGTCATAATTGTATGCTCTAATCCATCGTGCTATAATACACTAATCAAGAAGGGTTCCTTATGGGGCAAACAGAGGGAGCCCTTCGCGGGACATACGGC
>OMRF01000022.1 GCA_900313435.1 uncultured Lachnospiraceae bacterium
CGCAGGTCAGTACATCTGATCTGTGAAGGGTGCTGTCAGCCACCCTTATGTAACGCCACGGAAGCCACACCGATAAAATGTAGGAGCGATTAGCGAACTACAGGGCAGTTACAAGCTCGGTAACTTGTTGCCGAGTAGTTGACAGCGTATGCGAAGACTATTACGGAGAGTTTCATGGAACAGCTTTTAGAACAGATAAAGAACGTAAATGATACTGCAAATGGTTTCATATGGGGAACCTTCGGGATCATCTTTCTTCTCGGAACAGGCATAGTCTGCACTATCGTCACAAAATGCCCTCAGATCACCAGGTTCGGGCATATCGTAAAGAATACCTTCGGTCAGCTTTTCAAAAAAGATATCCACAAAAAAATGGATAATGACCCTGGAACACTTTCGCAGTTTCAGGCGGTCTGTACCGGACTTGCTGCCGTCATAGGCACGGGAAATATCGCCGGAGTTTCCACCGCGATCTGTCTTGGCGGTCCGGGGGCAGTATTCTGGATGTGGATAGCAGCTTTTTTCGGGATGGTGACACGCTACTGCGAGAATGTGCTCGGTGTCTATTTCAGAAGAAAGAACAGGAATAAAGAATGGTCCGGAGGAGTTATGTACTACCTGAAGGACGGACTCGGGAGATATCCCGGTTTCAAGACTATCGGGCGGATACTTGCCGCACTTTTTTGTGTATTTACTATCCTCGCATCCTTTGGGACCGGAAATATGGCTCAGATCAACAAGATCACGCTAAATGTCCAGTCAGCGTTTTTCAGTAATGTCGAGGCGCCGGCGATTGCGGGAGTTTCAGTCGTAAACTGGGCCATAGGCCTCGCTCTGATGATCCTGGGAGGCTTCATCGTCTTCGGCGGACTAAAGAGGATAGCGGCCTTTTCCGTAAAGGTAGTTCCGATCACGGCACTTGTCTATGTCATCGGGTGTCTGATAGTTATTCTGTCAAATATATCCGTGATGGGCGATGTCTTTTCATCGATCTTTCATTTCGCCTTTGTTCCGAGAGCTGCTATCGGCGGCGTAGCCGGTTCCCTGCTAAAGACCATAATCGACGGGCCTGTAAAAAATGGCTGCAAGAGGGGGATATTTTCAAACGAGGCCGGACTCGGGTCTACCGTCATGGTACATTCAAATTCAAGCGTGAAGGAGCCTGTCCGTCAGGGAATGTGGGGCATCTTTGAAGTCTTTGTGGATACGATAGTGGTCTGCACGATGACTGCCCTTGTCGTTCTTTCTTCGGGTGCCATAGATCTTAAGACCGGTTTTGCTGCAGCGGGAACAAATGACGCAACCCTTGTCTCCACTGCCTTTTCCAATGTGTTTGGACAGCCGGGGGAATGGTTCATTGCCGTGATCATGCTGATCTTTGCCTTCACCACCGTGGTGGGCTGGTCACAATACGGGTCCAAGGTGACGGAGTATCTTTTCGGTGAAAAGATCGTGAAATATTACCGGCTCATCTTTGTTCTGACTATAATCTTTGGAGCAGTGCTTGAACCCTCGCTTGCCTGGGATGTATCGGATACCTTCAACGGACTCATGATGATACCGAATCTCATCGGTATCCTTGCCCTCATTCCGCTTGTCGCAAAGATCACAAAGAATTACAGGGATCGCCGGATCAGAAAAATGAGCATTTCACCCATGCTTTCCTATGACCCTTATCTTCAGGAGAAATATGAAAATGAAGGATAAAAACAGTGTTCACATCACAGTAGTTGCTTTTGTTTCCATAGCCATCGCCGCTCTTGCAGTCATGAGCATTGTATCAGGCTGGGAGCTTTGGATGACGCTTCCGATATCGGCAGCTGCTGTCGGGATGTGGGTGATACATTTGAGACAGGCTTTTACTCCCGAGATCCGGGAAGTTTATTATCTCGTGGTGGCGATGGCAGGTCTCTTTTTTCATGGTGTTCACCAGAACGGATTCTTTGATCTTGTGGCGGCAGTCTGTCCCCTCATTGTTCTGTTCGCGCTTCTTGGTTCGACACGCATGCTCACGCTGCTTTTGATAGAATATATTGTCCTGCTCCTGATGCAGCTCACATTCATAACCGGGGTTTCAACTCTGGTCGGTTCGTTCGGCGAAGGGGTAAAGCTCATATACCACATACTCGTTGTGTTTTCCGTCTATATCATCTGCTGCCTGATCATTAACCAGAGAAATACTCTGGAAAGAGAGATCGAAAAAGAGAACAAAGATTTAAGCGCGGCAGAGGAAGACACGGATGATTTTCTTTCAAACATATCCCATGAGCTGCGTACTCCCGTAAATGTTGTAAACGGCATGTCGGAGCTGATATTGAAGAAGGGAGAGAGTGAGGATGTCACAGCCATCAATGAGGCGGGGAAAAGACTCTCCAATCAGATAGAGAATATCCAGGATTACACGGAGATCAAAAAAGGTCAGGTTATCATCGAAGAGGATCGATATATGATCGTCTCTCTTTTGAATGACATCATTTCAAGTCTGAAGCTGAGGGAAAGGGGAGAAGAGCTTGAGTTTGTCATTGATCTCGATCCGAATGTTCCTTCAATGATGGTCGGAGACGTAAAAAAGCTTTACAAGATAATGAGGCACCTTATCGACAATGCGGTGAAGTTCACGCCTTCAGGCGGTGTCTACATAGGTATAACGGCCGAAAGAAGGGATTACGGGGCAAATCTTGTGATAGACATCACAGATACCGGGATCGGAATGTCACGAAAGGTGTTGGAAAGTGCGTCGAATGGGCTTTATCAGGCTGACAAGAAAAGAAACCGTCAGACAGGCGGCATAGGCCTTGGACTGAATATAGTCCACGGCTTTGCACACTGGATGGGGGGCTTTGTAAAGATCAAAAGTGAGAAGGGCGAGGGTACTAAAGTCCGCGTTGTTGTCCCGCAGAAGGTTATAGACTCATCGCCCTGCCTCACGATCGACCATAAAAAGGCAGGCTGCATAATATTCCACGTTTGGGATCAAAAGTTCAAAGTGCCGAAGGTTCGTGATTTCTACCGTGACATGGCAGTACATATAGCGCAAGGATTCAATGTTGAGCTTTATGCCGCGGTGGACAGGGAAGAAGTGGAAGCTTCCATAAAGAATCACAATGTAACCCACATCTTCATGGGAACTGAGGAGTATCAGGCAATGCCTGAATACTTTGATGAGCTTGCAAAAAAAGATATCACTGTGGCAGTCTCCGCCGATCCGGGCTTGTCTAAAAAAGCAGATAGTCTGGTGATCACGATGCCAAAGCCTATCTATGGTTTCCCGGTGGCAAAGATCCTCAACGGTCTTGTGGAAAGAGGGGAAACAGCTCTTGAGGAAAAGAAGGAAAAGGTAAAATTTGACGGGGTAAGAGCTCTCATAGTGGATGATGAACCCATGAATCTTGTAGTCGCGACCGGACTCTTCAAGGATTACAGGATGATCACTGACACCGCGGGAAGCGGAAATGAGGCGATACAGAAAGTAATGGATCAGGACTTCGATGTCATATTCATGGATCATATGATGCCCGAGATGGACGGGATTGAGGCTATGAAGCGTATCAGGGATCATTTGAAGGAGAACGGGAAAGTCGTAAAGATGATAGCCCTGACGGCAAATGCCGTGAGCGGCGCACGCGAGATGTTCATGAATGAAGGCTTTGACGGCTTCATAAGTAAGCCGATAGATACCACTGATTTTGAAAGGGTAATGAAGAAGCTCCTTTATGGCGAAAGACCTTCAGAGGATGGGGGTGTTTTTGTATGAAAAAAGCAGTCTCTGATTTTTTAAGAAAGCATGATACTTTTGAGGAAAAGAACCTTCTGGTCTTGAGCGCTTTTCTTGATGTCTCCTTTTTCGTAACCCTTATCATGGATATTGCTTTCTATGAAAAGGGCCTTTTTGCAGAAGTGTTGGTATCGGGTGTCCTCGTGATCCTTATACCGGTATGCGTATCTGTCGCTTACAGAAAGAAAAAGATACAGCTATACTCAACCATTCTGGTAGCTTTTGTTCTGTTTTTTGTCCAGCCAGTCGTATTTTTCCATAATGACGGAGGCATCGGAAGCGGTGTTCCGGATATGATAATTGCCTTTCTCATGATAGGTCTCTGTTCCTTCGGTATCTGGAAGATCATCTTTGCCATTTCAGCCGTTTTGATCACGGGAGCGGAATATTTCGTATGGTATAATTATCCCGAGTTTATCGTGAGTCATCCCAGAGAGCAATATATAATCGTTTCAGGCTTATCCCTGATATATGCCGGCATTGCTGTTCTGGTGCTGACAAGTTTTCTGGTGCGTCTTTTCAAGAAGGAAAATGACAAAGCGAAGGATGAAGCTGAGCGCGCCGAGGAATTAAACAAGAGCCAGAGCCGGTTCTTCTCGAGCATGAGTCATGAGATACGTACTCCTATCAACTCCATTTTGGGCTTGAACGAGCTCATCCTGAGAAGAGAAGAGGTTGATGAGAAGACAAAGCGCGATGCAAAAAACATTCAGGGCGCCGGAAAGATGCTTCTTGCCCTTGTAAATGACATCCTTGACGTCAGCAAGATCAATGCAGGGAAGATGGATATAGTTCCCGTAAATTACAAACCTGCCGAGCTTGTTTCGGAGATCGTGAACATGATATGGCTCCGTGCCGAGGAAAAGGGTCTTCGGTTTGAGGTTTCGTTAGATCCCTCGATTCCCTCCGAGCTTTTCGGTGACGAGGTGCGGATCAGACAGATACTCATCAATCTTTTGAATAATGCGGTCAAATATACAAAGGCAGGCACTATAAGACTCCATCTTGAAAGTGCTGATGTGACCGATGATTCTGTACGGCTTATTATGGAAGTGAGCGATACCGGAATGGGGATAAAGCCCGAGGCTATTCCTGTTCTCTTTGATTCCTTCAGTCGTGTCGATGAGGAGAAGAACAGGAATATTGAAGGAACGGGGCTTGGACTTTCGATCGTAAAGCAGCTTGTTGAATTGATGGATGGACGGATCACGGTAGACAGTGTCTATAGCCAGGGATCGACCTTTACGGTGGAGCTTACACAGGGGATCTCCAATCATCATATAATTGGCGAGGTCAACATCGCAAATACCGAAACAACAGGAAGCGGGCATGCTTACGAGAGCGGCTTTACTGCACAACAGGCGAGGATACTTATCGTTGATGACAACGAGCTGAACCTTTCCGTTGAAAAAGGACTCCTTTCCGAAACAAAAATGACCATAGATACAGTCCTGTCCGGAGAGAAGGCCTTGGAGCTCACTCTTGTAAACCGTTATGATGTGATCCTTATGGATCATCTCATGCCCAATATGGACGGGATCGAATGTTTGAAGAGGATCAGGAATCAGTCGGGAGGACTCAATAATCAGGTTCCCGTCATCGTGCTCACGGCAAATGCGGGATCGGAGAATCTTGAACTCTACAGGAACAGCGGCTTTGATGGCTATCTCGCAAAGCCGGTTTCAGGAAAGCAGATGGAGGAGGTGCTGCTCCATCATATTCCTGTGAAGAAGGTCACAAAAGTAAGGAGCGACCTTGAAAACAGGGAGATGAACGCTACGAAGGGCTACAGCCGGAAGATCCCGCTGTACATCACGGCAAGCACCATGTGCGACCTTCCGGATGAGATCGTGAATAAACTTCCGATCGAGATCATCCCGTTTACGCTCTGGACCAAAAACGGGATGTTCTGGGATGGCGTGGATGCGGGTTCGGACGAGCTTGTCAGATATATGAAGAACGAGGATAATGTGCTGAAGTCCGGGCCTCCGACTGCTGAAGAGTTTGAGAAACTCTTCTCAAGGGTGACTGCGAAGGCGCATCAGATCATACACATAACCCTTACGACCGGAATGAGCAAAGAATATGAGGTCGCGGTAAGCGTCGCAAAGAAATTCGGAAATGTAAGGGTAGTGAATTCGGAATATCTTTCAAGCGCATACGGCCTTCTGGTGTTCCTTGCGGGGATCATGGCTGCGCATAATGAACCTGTTGAAAGGATATTGTCAGAGCTTGAATACCTGAAAAAGACTATGCACTGCAGCTTCATTGTTTCAGACCTTGAATACATGAGGAGGGGCGGTCATGTGAGCAGTACTACCGAGATGATGATGAAGAGTATGAGCATGCGCCCGTCTCTTCGCTTGAAGAACAACAAATTCGGCGTTGACAAGCTTTGGGTAGGAAATCTTCGCAAGAGCTATGAAAGATATATCCACCACGCTCTTCCCAGAAGCGCAGACCCGGATCTTAATGTGATATTCATTACTTATGTGGATGTCTCTGAAGAGGATCTTCAGTGGATCGAAAAAGAGGTAAGAAAGATCGCAGCCTTCAATTTCGTTATCTTCCAGAAGGCATCTGCGGCTGTATCCGTAAACTGCGGCCCGGGAACATTCGGACTTTTGTATATGGATAAGGGCCGAAGGGCATGGCATATGGAGCCTTATCTTTCCTCCTTTGCCCGGACCGATACAGAGCAGGACGAGCCTGTGGTCTCTTATACTGTTCCCGCAGACAATAAAGAGGATGAGATCGTGTACGAGGAAAGAGTTGATGACGAGGAGATCGAAGAAAACGAGCCATTGTGGTATGAGAGTATTCTGGGCATCGATCCCGAAACGGCGATCAAAAACAGCGGCTCTGAGGATGCGTTTAAGACAGTACTTCAGATCTTCTATGACTCGATAGACTCAAAATCTTCGGAGATAGAAGGGTATTACCGGGAAGGCGATTGGAAGAACTACACTATCAAGGTGCACGCATTGAAAAGCTCTGCGAAGATCATCGGAGCGCTGTCACTTTCGGACAAGGCAAAGGAACTTGAAGATGCGGGGAAGGAAAGTGATATCGATTATATCAGGAATAATCATGAAGAGATGATGGAGGAGTACAGGTCTTACAAGGAAAAGCTCTCTTTTGTATTTAACAGTGATGAAAAAGAAGCGGATGACGAAAGACCGCTCGCTGATATGACGCTTATCGAGTCAGTTTATGATACAATAAGGGAGGCTTGTGACTCCATGGATACGGACGCGATAGATGAGACCTTTTCAGAGCTTTCTGCCTACAGGATCCCCGAGGATGAGGCGGAAAAGATCAACAGGTTAAAAGAATGCTTTGATAATTTTGATTATGACGGTATGCTCTCGATACTCGACGGCGGAAATGGTTGATCCGGAAGTGATTTACAGGAGGAAGAGACTTGAGTTCAAGCGTTAGTAAGAGGATATCTATCATCAGCAACCAGCAGGGGATAGTCGTCCGCGGGCTGAAAAGGAGATTTGAGGAGGAGGGGCATGCAGTAAGGATCCTGCCCCAAAAGGCATCTGATGTTCGTGAATGTACAAAAGATACGGATCTTTTCATCATGAACCTTGATGATGAGCCCGGAAAGAACCCGCATGAGCTTATTGAGATCTTTCAGATCGGTGAGATCATAAGTGAGGCGGAAAACAAGCTGGTCATCATCGCAGCAAAAAATTCCGCTGATGAGGTAAAAGCTGCCGCCCCGTTGTTATCCGACTATCCCTGGGAATTCCGCCCCGTCATCATTGAAGAATTCTGTCAGAAGATGCAAGACAGTGTATTTTCGGATAATTCGGCCGAAAAGTCCCAAACCGGCAAGAAGAAGATACTTATCATAGATGATGATCCCCAGTTTGCGAAGATGATCAGGGAGTGGATCAAGGACACCTACTCGGTCGGCGTGTTGACCTCCGGGATGCAGGCTATAACTCTTCTTACGAAGAACAAGGTGGATCTGATCCTTCTTGACTACGAGATGCCGGTGGTTGACGGTCCCCAGGTCTTTCAGATATTAAAGAGTGATCCTGTGCTAAAGTCCATTCCCGTTGTATTTCTGACAGGAGTCGCAGACAAGGAAAGCGTGACAAGGGTAATGGCTCTTCATCCCAACGGCTATATTTTAAAGTCAACGACAAGGGAAAATCTCCTTACTTACCTTAAGGATCTCTTCCGGAAGCTTTCGTGATTTGTCAGAAATCTGTACTGAAAATATGTTAATATTCTAAAGTATTTGCGATGTGGCACAATAATAGGACTGAGGAGGGAAAATGGAAGAAACAAAAAAGAGCTCCGGCGCGATGCTGAAGATCTCCGCATTCATTGTAGACAAGAGAATGTTGTTTTTCCTGATCTATGTAATAGCGCTGATCTTCAGTTTTTTTGCGACCAACTGGGTGCAGGTTCAAAATGACATCAAAACCTATCTCAGTGATGACACGGAGACAAAGAAGAGCCTTAAGCTCATGAATGAAGAGTTCATCACTTTCGGCGCGGCTCAGGTAATGGTCGCGAACATTACCTTTGATGAAGGTCTTGAGCTCAAGAAAAAGATAGAGGCCGTGGACGGTGTTTACATGGTGGATTACACTACCGAGACCGCGGATGATGTCAGCTTCAAAAAGCATTATAACAATGGCTCCGCTCTGTTTTCAGTGACCTTCGGCTATTCGGAAACAGACGAAAAGGCACTGAAGTCCCTTTCTGAGGTTGAGAAACTTCTTGACGGCTACGATATCTATGTTTCCACTACGATGGGAAACCAGCAGGCGGAAGCGATAGAAAAGGAAATGAAGCCCATAATCATGGTCGTGGCGGTGGTCGTTCTCGGCGTCCTGCTTTTTTCCTGTCTTTCCTTCGGGGAGATCCCGGTACTCCTTATTACTTTCATAGCTTCCATTCTGATCCACAAGGGAACGAATTTCTTCCTGGGTGAGATCTCCTTCGTTTCAAATTCTGTGTCTGCGATCCTGCAGCTTGCCATGTCCATAGACTACGCGGTAATCCTGTGCAACCATTACAAGGAGCTGCACCAGACCATGGATGTCAGGGATGCGGCGGTCGTTGCTCTTTCAAAATCTATCCCGGAGATAATGGGAAGCTCTCTTACTACTATCTCGGGCATGGTAGCGCTCATCTTCATGCAGTTCAAACTGGGAGGCGATCTTGGCGTCGTCCTCATAAAGGCGATCCTCATCAGTCTCCTTACAGTCTTTACGCTGATGCCGGGACTTCTTGTGCTGTTCTCAAAGGCAATGGACAAGACCGCTCACAGGAGCTTCATTCCGAAGATCACCTTCATCGGAAAAATTGCCTGGGCCACGAGATATATCACACCGATCATCTTTGGCGTGGTCTTCGTCCTTGCTATGATAGCCTCACAGAAATGTCCTTATGTTTATGGTAATACTCTGGTCGAGACCCCCGTTAAGAATGAGACGCAGATAGCTGACGAAATGATAAGGGATAATTTCGGCAGTTATAATAAGCTGGCGGTTCTCGTTCCGGGCCATGATTACGTCGCGGAGAAGGGCTTCCTTGATGAGGTCTCGAAAAGGTCTGAGGTCTATACGGCTCAGGGACTGGCGAATCAGGGCTATGCCGGATACAATCTTACGGATGCACTGACTCCGAGACAGCTTTCGGAGGCTCTCGGCATGGATGTAGAGCTTATCAATCTTGTGTATGCAGCCTATGCGGCAGATAAAGATGATTTTGGCAGAGTGATAGTCGGTGTTACTAATTACAGGATCCCTCTCATGGATATGGTTGAGTTCATCCATTCAAAGGTTGAGGAGGGCTATGTGGAGCTTGATGAAAACATTACGAGTAAGCTTGACACTGCCTATACAAAGATCAATTACGCGAGGCTGCAGCTTGAAGGACAGACCTACGACCGTATGCTTTTGACACTTAATGTCCCCGAGGAATCGGAAGAGACCTATGCCTTTATCGCGGATGTCAGAGAGATAGCTGCGAAGTATTATCCAAAGGAAGACCAGGTGGTATATCTCGCCGGTCTTTCAACCAATGCCCTTGACCTGAAGAAGTCCTTTGCCAGGGACAATGTGGTCGTGAACATCCTGACAGCACTATTCGTCCTCGTGATACTGCTCTTCACCTTCAAGTCGGCAGGTCTTCCCCTTCTTCAGATCCTTGTCATTGAGGGGGCGATCTTCATTAACTTCAGCCTTCCGGCGATTTTACATGAGAACCTCTTCTTCCTGAGCTACCTCATTGTAAGTTCCATCCAGATGGGCGCGAACATTGACTATGCCATCGTTATAAGCAGCCGCTTCATAGAGGAGCGCAAGACCAAGGGACCGAAGGAGTCTATCATTGAGGCTTTGAATTTTGCCTTCCCTACGATAGTTACATCGGGAACCATGATGGCGATAGCAGGCTTTGCTATAGGAAGCCTGAGTTCTCAGGCTTCTATCGTGGGCGTTGGACTATGCCTCGGACGCGGAACGCTGATCTCCATAGCACTCGTCCTCTTTGTCCTTCCTCAGATCCTTCTCTTCGGCGATAAGCTGATAGAGATCACGACCTTTGATATCTACAGACCTATCAAGCTCAGAAAGGCGGAAGGAAGCATTTACATCAACGGTACTGTCAAAGGCTCCATAAACGGAACGATCACAGGCTTTGTAAAGGGTACTGTGAAGGGAGATGTCGGAGTTACCCTGATAAACGGATCAATGGAGAATATCCCTCCGGAACTGATGGAGGATGTCGAAAAGGCTGTGGAAGAAAGCAAGGAGGTAAGGGAGAAGGAGGAAGCCGAAAAGAATGCCCCGCCGCTATCGCTGAAGGACAAGTTGAAGAGCAAGCTGAAGGAAGTCACCAAAGACAAACAAAGCGGTAAAGAGGAAGGGGGTGAGAAGAATGAAAACGACTAAAAAGATCATGGCACTGGGTCTTTCGGTGGTTATTTCATTATTCTCTCTTCCGGTGATAAGAGCCGCCGCGACACCGGATTCCGATACAGCGACCCATATCAAAAGCTTTTCCGATTTCAAGACTTTTGCGGACAACTGCAGGAGAGACGAGTGGTCTTATGGCAAAAGCTTCGTCCTCGACAATGACATAGTCTTTGACACGGATAAAATGATAATGGTCGCGTCCTTTGCCGGAACCTTTGACGGAAACGGCCATACAATTAGCAATGTCAAGATCGAAGGTGTGGCAGGCAACACCGGACTCTTCGGGATTGTCTACTCAAGCGGTACGATAAAGAACCTTACCGTCATGGGGACCTATGAACCAAACGGTGTACTGTCGCGTCTTGGTGGGATTGCCGGTGCAAACCACGGTCTGATAGAAAACTGTACCTTCTCAGGCTCCATATTCGCAAACAGCGTAATGGGCGGGATCTGCGGCTACAACTGGTCTGACGGAAGGATAATAAACTGCACATCAAAGGGCACATTGGAAGGCAGTGACAAGACAGGCGGCATCGCAGGTGTGAATGACGGGACCATAAGCGGGTGCAAAAATTCCGCCAAAGTGAATACAACCTATGACGAAACGAAGTTTTCCAACAATCAGATTTCAAATATCATTGAAAGCGTCACTATGTCAAAAGATTACAGTCTTCTGAATGCCGTGAGGGTTCGGACTGACGTAGGCGGCATAGCGGGGGTGAATGCCGGACGGATAGAAAACTGCTCAAACGAAGAAAATGTGGGCTACAAGCAGGTAGGCTACAATACAGGCGGTATAGCAGGCCGTTCCATGGGCTTTGTCTCGAACTCCGTGAACAGGGCAGGGATCTATGGAAAGTCAGATATCGGCGGGATAGTGGGGCAGCAGCAGCCCTATGTGTTCCTGGATTACTCCGATTCCGACCTTAATGGACTTGGAAAAGGACTTAACGACTTAAACAGCAGTGTAAGTGATGCCATGAATGATGTCTCAGGCCTCAGCACGAAGGCGAGGTA
>OMRF01000195.1 GCA_900313435.1 uncultured Lachnospiraceae bacterium
CGCAGATGTTCTTTGACAACGACACCTTCTACCGTTTTATCGAACGGATCAGAAAAGCCGGGATCACCGTGCCGGTGCATGCGGGTATCATGCCAATCACCAGGGCAAACCAGCTCGGCACCAGTGTATCGCTGTCCGGCTCATCCGTGCCGCTTGCGCTGTCGCTGCTCATCGCAAAGTACAGTGACAACGCGGAGGATATGAAGAAGGCCGGCATTGAGTATGCGGTAAATCAGATCAACGACTTGAAGGCGCATGGTGTGGAGGGTGTACACATCTATACCATGAACAAGGCCGATGTTACCATGGAGATCTATGAAGAAACTTTCAAATAGAGATTATTCAGGAGGAAGAACAATGGATTACAAAAAAGCCGGAGTAGACATTGAGGCGGGGTACAAGTCCGTGGAGCTCATGAAGGAGCACATCAAAAGGACCATGCGCCCCGAGGTTTTAGGCGGTATCGGCGGGTTCGCCGGAGCCTTCGATCTCTCCAAGATCAAGAACATGGAGGAGCCGGTGCTCTTATCGGGCACGGACGGCTGCGGTACCAAAGTGAAGCTTTGCTTTTTGATGGACAAGCATGACACCATCGGTATCGATGCGGTTGCCATGTGTGTGAACGACATAGCCTGCTCGGGTGGAGAACCCTTATTCTTCCTTGACTATATTGCATGCGGGAAGAATATTCCGGAGAAGATCGCTTCCATCGTGAGCGGTGTGGCAGAGGGCTGTGTTCAGTCGGAAGCTGCCCTTGTGGGCGGCGAGACTGCGGAACACCCGGATCTCATGCCGGAGGATGAATACGATCTGGCAGGGTTTGCTGTAGGTGTGGCCGAGAGAAAGGAAATGATCACCGGAGAAAACATCAAACCGGGTGATGTGCTGATCGGCATTGCATCCACAGGTGTTCACAGCAACGGCTTTTCCCTGGTCCGCAAGGTGTTCGAAATGACAAAGGAATCCCTGGATACCTATTATGACGAGCTTGGCAAGACGCTTGGGGAGACACTCCTCACACCGACACGGATCTACGTAAAGGCTTTAAAGTCCGTTAAGAATGCGGGTATTACCGTGAAGGGATGCAGTCATATCACGGGTGGCGGCTTCTATGAGAATATTCCGCGAATGCTGCACGAGGGTGTGCGTGCACAGGTTAAGAAGGACTCCTATGAGATTCCGCCCATCTTCCCGCTCCTTGCGAAGAAGGGAAATATCGATGAGCATATGATGTACAACACCTTCAATATGGGTCTCGGCATGGTGATCGCGGTGGAGGCATCCGATGCGGAAAAGACCATTGCTGCGCTTGAAGCTGCAGGTGAGAAGGCATGGAACGTCGGCGAGATCGTTGCCGGAGAAAAAGGAGTAGATCTATGTTAAGAGTGCTTGTCATGGTGAGTGGCGGCGGTACCAATCTGCAGGCCATTATTGACCGTGTGGCAGACGGCACCATCACCAATACGGAGCTGGTCGGCGTGATCAGCAATAATCACGGTGTATTCGCTTTGGAGCGCGCCGAGAAAGCGGGAATCCCGCATGAGGTTGTGAGCGCGAAGGATTTTGATTCGCGCGAGACCTTTAATGAGACATTGCTTGCACGTGTGGATTCCTACAAGCCGGATCTGATCGTGCTTGCAGGCTTTTTGGTAGTCATCCCGAAGGCGATGATCGAGAAATATGAGTGCCGGATCATCAATATCCATCCGTCCCTGATCCCGTCCTTTTGCGGTACGGGCTACTACGGGCTGAAGGTACATGAGGCGGCCCTTGCGAGAGGCGTGAAGGTATCGGGCGCAACGGTACACTATGTGGATGCGGGCACGGACACCGGGCCGATCATTTTACAGAAGGCAGTGGAGGTACTGCCGGATGATACACCGAAAACATTACAGCAAAGGATCATGGAACAGGCGGAGTGGAAACTGCTTCCGCAGGCTATCAACTTGATCGCAAACGAAAGGAAATAAACTATGAAAGTTATGATCGTAGGCGGCGGTGGCCGCGAGCACGCCATCACCTGGGCGGTGGCAAAGAGTAAGAGAGTGGACAAGATCTATGCGGCACCCGGCAATGCCGGTATCGCGGAGCTTGCGGAGTGTGTGGACATTTCCGTGATGGATGCGGATAAGCTTGTTGCGTTTGCAAAGGAAAAGGAAGTGGACTTTGTGATCGTCGGACCGGATGATCCGCTGGCAGCGGGCGTGGCGGATGCCTTCCTTGACGCAGGCATCAAGACCTTCGGACCTCGGAAGAATGCTGCGATCATTGAGGCCTCCAAGGCATTTTCAAAGGATCTGATGAAGAAATATAATATCCCCTCTGCGGACTATGAGGTGTTTGATTCCGCCGAGGCGGCAATGGAATATATTAAGACAGCACAGCTCCCCATCGTGTTAAAGGCCGACGGCCTGGCACTCGGTAAGGGCGTTTTGATCTGTATGACCCGCGAGGAGGCGGAAGACGGGATCAGGGAGCTCATGGTGGACAAGAAGTTCGGCACGGCGGGCGACAAGATCGTGATCGAGGAGTATATGACGGGCCGTGAGGTTTCCGTACTCTGTTTCTCGGACGGCAAGACGATCCTGCCCATGACCAGCGCGCAGGATCACAAGCGTGCCGGTGACGGCGATTCCGGACTTAACACCGGCGGTATGGGAACCTTCTCGCCGAGTCCGTTCTACACCCCGGAGGTTGCCGAATTCTGTAACCGCTTTGTATATCAGCCTACCATCGACGCCATGCGTGCCGAGGGCAGGGAGTTTAAGGGAGTTTTATTTTGTGGCCTGATGCTCACGGCCGGCGGCCCGAGAGTGCTGGAGTTTAACGCGCGCTTCGGAGATCCGGAGGCTCAGGTAGTAATTCCTCGTTTAAAGAACGATATCATGGATGTGTTCGAGGCATGTGTGGACGGCACACTCGACAAGATCACTCTGGAGTTTGAGGATAACGCTGCCGTATGTGTGATGCTGGCATCCGACGGATATCCGGTATCCTACAAGAAGGGCTTTGAGATCAAGGGCCTTGAGAATTTCAAGGACAAGGACGATTACTTTGCCTTCCATTCCGGAAGTGCCATAAAGGACGGAAAGGTTGTTACAAACGGCGGACGTGTGCTGGGTGTAACGGCCATCGGCAAGGATCTTGTGACTGCCCGCGCCAATGCCTACAAGGCGACCGAGTGGGTGGAATTTGACAACAAGTATATGCGTCATGACATCGGCAAGGCGATTGACGAACAATAATACAACAAACGTAAACAAGAGGTAACTGTTTTGAATTGGGAAGATTATACGGAGCTTGCGGAGGAGCTTTTATTTGTGGCTGAGGATACGGCGCAGGATCTCGCGCACAGCTATGTGGGTACGGGACATCTGCTCTATGCCATGATCGACTGCCCGGGCGGCACGGCCTGGAATATTCTGCTGGAGAATGGCGCGGATATCGAGGTAGTCAATAAGTATCTGC
>OMRF01000185.1 GCA_900313435.1 uncultured Lachnospiraceae bacterium
ATCCCTCTATATCGATGATCTCAACGTTGTGGAGGTCGGCGGTTCAGATCGGGCTATCGCAAGTGTTGATGCCGCAATATCAAGGGTTTCCGAGATCCGTTCAAAGATCGGCGCGTATTCAAACCGTCTTGAGTACGCAAGGGCTTCTCTTGATGAGACCTCAGAGAATGTCACCGGCGCTCTTTCAAGGATCAAGGATACTGACATGGCAAAGGAAATGACGGAATATACAAAGGATAATGTTATCGCCCAGGCAGGGACCAGCGCCCTTTCACAGGCGAACGAGCTCCCGCAGATGGCGCTTCAGCTTCTGCAGTAAGGCGGAAATAAATGACAGACGAAAAGAAAAAAGAATACTCAATGCGTATAGGTTCCGCCAATCCCAGCGAGATCGTAGTCATACTTTACGATATGCTGAAGGATGATCTTTCAGGCACCGGCTCTGATGAAGACATAGATCACGCAGAGCTTGTGATAGTTCATCTTCGCACCTCCCTTGATTTTTCAAAGGAATGCTATGAAACCTCATCTAATCTTCTTTCGCTCTATGATTACGTCGGACGGCTTCTTTCGAAGGCAAGGCTTAAGGGGGAGAAGAGCGCTGACCGGGTAAGACTGATAGATGAGGCAATTTCGGTCCTCGATCCTCTTTCAGAGGCCTTTCGTGAGGTTGCGTCAAAGGACAATCGGCCCGCTGCCATGGCAAACGCTGAAAAGACGGTTGCCGGTATGACCTACGGCAGGGCAGGGCTTTCCGAGGAGACCGAGAACTATGACAGGAACAGAGGATTCTTGGTATAGACCTGATGGTAAAAATAAATAATAAAAATAAGCCGAGAAAAATAGCACAAAAACGAAACGGTAGTTAAGAGCATCCCTCCATTCCCTGAGCGCTGCCGTTTCTTATCAAAATTCATTATTTTTTAACGAAAATGTCCGGATTTTTTCCGGGCATTTTTGTTTGGCCTTACAAAACACTTTTTTTGGGAATTTAGATTATTTCGGCGTACCGAAGCATTGTCTTTGGTGAGATTTTTTGAAAAAAGTGTGAGTATAATCCGACTCACCTCGAACGAAATGTTCGACAAGAACGAAAAGAGGACAATTCATGCAGCAGTTAATTCTCATCCCGGCGACAATAGCCGCCGCTGCCTGCATTACAGACCTTCAGGATAATCAGATCAAGAATCCCCTCATCCTAACAGGTTATGCGGCAGGCTTCTGGTACATCATTTACAGACAGGGCGTCCCGGGGATCCCATGTTTTTTTGGCAGGGCCATCCTTCCAATAGCCATTTTCTACATACTCTTTGTCATCGGCGTTCTCGGCGCCGGGGATATCAAGCTTTTTTCGGTATTATCAACATTCCTGACCCTCAAAGAAACAGCTACAGTCATTACTTTTTCCTTTCTGCTCGGCGCAATAGCAGCACTTTTCAGGATGCTTTTCACACGTGAGTTATGGGCACGCATGGCGTATTTATTGGGCTACGCATCCCTTTGCATAGGCGCCCGGAGACTTCTTCCCTACCAAAGGCTCGGGAAGAATTCAACAATTCATTTTTCCGTGCCGATCTTTATCTCTTTTATCCTAACGGAGGTCATATCATGAAAAAAACATCTCTTTTCATCGCGGATAGCGACGAGGCGTATCTTTCCGCGGTAACGAGTTATCTTCTTCGTTCCCAAAAGAACCTGTCGGTCTCAGCCTGCTCGGATATAAGCAGACTTTCGGATCCGCAGTCCTTTGACATTATTCTCACATCCCCTGATATGGCAGAATCTGTACTTTCGCGTGTTAGCGCAAAACGCACGGTATATCTGCTTTCGACAGGAGACGAAGCGCCTGAGGGCGCGGAGGTTGTCTACAGGTTTCAGCCAATGGACATCTTCGTGGAAAAGCTCCTTCAGATTGATGCACAAAGGGAGATAACCGGGGGACCGAGGATGCTCGGGGTCGTTTCCCCCATACATCATGAGCTTTCCCTGCCCTTCTCACTGGCACTTGCGAAGATATGCTCGGAGGAGGAGAGGACGTTATTTATAGACCTCACGGAGGCTTCGATAATGCCGGAGCTGTTTTTAGGCAGTGCTTCCTTTGACGACAGGGAGGATATGGACGTGGAGGATGAGGGTCTTTTGCAGCCTTATGAGAGCGGTCCGGATCTTCTTGATGTCATCTACGATATCGAAAGCACAGGCGCAAAGCGCGTTTCGGAGCGCTTTATAAAAAAATGTGACGGTTTTTCATATCTTCCCAGCGCCCGTGATCCCGAGCTCCTTTCAGAGGTCACAAAGCAGCAATGGCTTCATTTCATGGACGCTGTGGGACACTCCGGGTTTGACTGCGTCGTGATACTTTCAGACAGGCTGCCCGGGCATTTCGTTGAGTGGAAGGGAAGACGCGGCGAGGTCATATTGCTTTCAAAGGACGGCGATTATTACAGAAAGAGCGTGAGAAGGTATGAGGATTATCTTTCTGAAAAGCTCCCGGATGTGAGCAAAAAGATAATATCCCTTCCCATGTCCGCAGCGAACCTTTCTGACGGCACCTGGTATTTGGAAAGCCTGCTGGAAGGTAATTTGGGGAAATTCGTGCGTGAAAAGGTGGCAAACGCGGGATGAGATACGCTGAGGCCTCCGACCTTGTAAGGCAGGGCGTTCTTTCAAGGATCGACATGGACAGAAATATCTCGGACGAGGAGCTCTGTCAGCTGATAAGGGCTGAGCTAAAGAGCCGCACTGCCGAGAAGCTTTCAGTATCTGATAGGCTTGCTTTGGAACATGATGTGTTTAATTCCCTAAGGAAGCTTGATATCCTGCAGGACCTTATCGAGGACGACAGCATCACTGAGATTATGATAAACGGGGCGAAGGATATCTTCATAGAACGTGACGGAAGGCTTGAAAAACTTGACCGCCAGTTCTCTTCAGAGGCAAAGCTCAATGACATTATCCAGTTCATAGTCGCTTCAAACAATCAGATGGTGAACGAGAGCTCTCCGATAGTAGATACCAGGCTCTCCGACGGCTCCCGCGTTTCCATAGTCCTTCCTCCCGTATCAGTAGACCGCCCCACGGTCACTATCAGACGTTTTCCCAAAGAGCCATGGACCATGGAGCGGCTTGTAAAAAATAATTCCCTTTCAGAGGAGGCGGCTGAATTCCTGAAACGTATGGTCCGCTCCAAATGCAACATCTTCATAAGCGGCGGGACCGGGAGCGGCAAGACCACGATGCTGAATGCGCTTACCGACTTCATTCCCAGGGATGAAAGGGTCATCACCATCGAGGATTCGGCGGAGCTTCGTGTAATGGGCATAGAAAATCTCGTAACGCTTGAAGCGAGAGCCGCGACCCTTGAAGGGAAGCTCCAGGTGTCCATCAGGGATCTGGTAAAGGCATCCCTTCGAATGAGACCGGACAGGATCATTGTCGGGGAGTGCAGGGGCGGGGAGGCTCTTGAGGTGCTGCAGGCGATGAATACAGGACATGACGGCTCCCTGTCCACCGGGCACGCAAACTCCGCAAGGGATATGATAGCGCGGCTTGAGACCATGGTTCTCATGGGGATGGATCTTCCGGTTGACGCCATAAGAAGGCAGATCGCCGGCGGGGTGGATTTCTTCGTTCACGTGGGGCGGCGAAGGGACAGAAGCAGGAAACTTCTTGAGATAGACGAGGTGTGCGGGATGGAAAACGGCGAGGTTGCGCTGTCAACGGTACTTTCGCTCTCAGAGGAAAAAGGAGGGGTGGTTTGGAAAAAGAGAAATCCGGTAAGGTACACGGAAAAATTCCTGTCGTATTCCTGACAGATCTCGTTATCACTCTCTGGCTCTCATATTTTATCTTTAATTCCGTTTTCGGTCTGATCGCGTTTTTTCCCGTTCATATTATCCACAGGCGTTTTCATGAAAAGAAAGAGAAGGAAAAGGCGGATGACGGCTTCTTCCAGCGCTACCGGGAATTTCTTTCGGGGCTTTCCGCGGGACTTCGGGCCGGTCACTCCCTTGAAAATTCGATGAAGGATGCAAGAGAGGCGCTCATTATGCTCTATGGGAAAAATGATGACATGGTGCTTGAGATAACGAAACTTCTGCGGCAGGTTTCCATGAACGTGCCCGTGGAGGAGGCCTTTGGCGAGTTTTCAAGGAGGCACCCCTTTGAGGAGGTCCTTGATATGGCCGAGGTCCTGAAGATAGGAAAGCGCTTTGGCGGGGACTACACGGAAAATATCGGAAGGGCCGCAGAAAAGATCAGGCAGGCTTTGCTCCTAAAATCCGAGATCAAGGCAAAGTCCGCGGAGAAGCGGCTTGAGCTTACCATGATGCTCATCCTGCCGCCGGGGATACTGACTTACATGAGGCTCTGTTCCCCCGAATTCGTTGAAGCCCTTTATCAGACAGCCATAGGCTTTGCTGCCGTGCTTTCCGCCATTGGTATATATCTGTTCGCGGCATGGTGGGGCAGCAGGATCATAAGGATCGAAGTATGAAAACACTGAAGAAATACAAAAAGATAATAATAGTGATCGAGGTCATCGCGTTATTTATGATCCTCTACGACTTCCTGATAGACGGCGGGGCGGTGACGTCGCTTTCGCGCCCGCAGAAAGGTGAGGGTAAGGCCGTTGAAGAGCTTGGTTTTTCCGGTGGGGAAGAAAGCGGAACCCTTGAGGTGCCTGTCTCCGAACGAAAGCTGTCTTTTGAAGAGGAACAGGAGCTGATCAGGCAGGCAGAGGAAGAGATCGATGAGACGATAATCGGGAAGAATGAAAGCGCAGATTCCGTCTTCCTTCCGCTCGATACAAGGTCTTCCTACGCGTCGTCAAAGGTGCAGGCCTTCTGGACCTTTGAACCTATGGTCGTGGATGCGGAGGGAAACATCGACTTCAAAGATAATGATGAACTTCTGATAGAGGCAAGGGCCGATCTTGTCTGCGGTGAGAGCGAGGATCGGTATATAAGCTATATCAGGGCGGTCAAGCCCGGAAACGAGACAAAGAGCGGCTTTTTGTTCAACCTGAAGAGCGCGCTTAAAGAGGCTGATTCTGAAGGCGGGGATGAGCTTTCCCTTCCTTCCGCGGTAGGGGAAAGCCCTGTCAGCTTTAAAAGAAAGCCGGATTTTCGCGGCGTTGCCTTTGCCTTTATTGGGATAGCGCTAATTCCTGTCCTCATACTGTTTGACAGGAAGAAGGACGAAAAGAAGAAAAAAGCATATAACGATGCGCTTTCAAAGGATTATCCCGTGATCGCATCAAAGCTCTCGCTCTTCATCGGAGCGGGGATAAGGCCCAGGGAGGCCTTTAAGAGGATATCAACGTCTTATGAAAAGAACCGACGGCGTGGCGCTCCCGCATCCGCCGGCTTTGATGAGATAGAAAGAGCCTGCCGCGATATGGAAAAGGGCGTCGGTGAGGGCGATGCTTATCTTTCAATCGCGGAAAGGACAGGTCACAAGGATTACAGGAGGCTGACTCTTCTTCTTACCGAGAATATGAAGAAGGGGGACCGCTTCCTTTCAGCAGAGCTTTCAAGAGAGGAAGCTGATGCCTTTGAGGAAAGGAAGAACCGCGCCATAAGGCTCGGTGAGGAGGCATCCACAAAGCTTGTATTTCCGATGATCCTGCTCCTTGGCTCTGTAATGATAATGCTCCTCGTTCCCGCATTTTTGGGAACGGGAGTGTGAAACAGTTTTTGAGAGGGGGTTTGTATGAAGATAAAGGAATTCATCAGGGATGAAGAGGGTATAGGAGTTGTTGAGGTCATCCTTATCCTGGTCGTATTGATCGG
>OMRF01000360.1 GCA_900313435.1 uncultured Lachnospiraceae bacterium
AAGAGACAACCTGGATGCGCTCGGCTGGAGCTACGAAGGCGTTGGCTGGTACGCAGAATAAAATTTACCCTCGCGGTCTATTTTGGACCCCGGGGACTGTCCCGGGGGTCCATTTTAAGGAGGATCAGGAACATGAATTTTGAAACAATTATATCAAAGGTTAGAAAGCTGGCCGAGAAGGCTGATGTCAGCAATGTGGATTTCCTTGCAGTGCAGGTAAATCTTACAGATATTGAGCCCAATGTGTTTTATGTTGAGGTCAAGGACCATAAGATTAACGTTGAGCCTTACGAATATCATGACAGAAACTGCGCTATTACTATCAAGTCCGATGATTTTAACAAGCTGATCTCCGGCAAGCTTAATCCTGTTGCTGCATTTACAGTTGGCAAGCTTAAGGTTGATGGTGATGTTGGAAAAGCGCTTGAGTTTTCCAAACTGATTAAGTGATTTTGGACCCCCGGGACTGTCCCGGGGGTCCATTTGCCGGAGTCATATTAATGGATATAGATTCAAACGACCTTAAAGAATACGCAAAAAGAATGGAGAAGATCCGACATCTGTCAACGCCTCCTCTTGAAGAGATCGAGGATGCGGGAGAGTACAGTAAGGTCTTACTTCACAATTTTTCTCTCATAGGTGAACTGGCCGCGGAGAACCGGAAGGTCATAGAGGGGCTTATAAAAGCCAATAATTCGCCGGAGGCTGCGCTGGATCCGGAAATAAAAGAAAAGTTTGAAGAGTTTTCAGACATACTTTTTGACGCGTATTCGATCGGTGAAGTGGATGTACATCTTTCAAATCTTATAACGGACCTCCTGATGCAGGACGAGATACGTCTGACGGAAGACAACGAAGATATTAATGTGCACGTTATCTCTATTGCAAAAAAGGTTAAAAGAGATTATTTTCTGCTCTCAGGTCTTACGAGGTTTTATACTGACAAGACGGAGGATGTGCGGAAAAAAGCCATAGAGAATATGAATGAGCTTCTGTCTTATCTTAAAAAAGAAAGATTTACGGAGCTTAATGATGAAGCAAAGGAAACGGCGCTTCATTTTTCATTGACTGGCGCTCTTTTGTTTGAAAGTACGGACGTGGAAAAACCGATTGAGTATTGGGATCAGTGCATTGATATTCTGGAAGAAGAAAAAGCCATACTTAATGATCCTTTTTACAGAGACCAGGTCCCGGAATATGACTGGGAAGCACATGAGTTTCGTATTTATTACTACGGAAGTTTTCTTGCGTATTCGATCCTTCCAAAGGAGATAGCAAAAAAGGCTTTTGAGTACGCAAAAAAGGCTGTTGATTATTTGGAGAATTGTAAAAGAGAAGATTTTACCTCCGCAGTAAGCATTGAGAATGAACTTGACCTTAAGCTGCTTTCCGAAGTTCAGGCAGGATACAGATCTGCAAGGGATGCCTGCGACATATTCTATGCTGCATATGAAAAAAGAGATCCTTCGGACTACTCTGTCACAGGGATAAACAAGAACCTTGATACTCCTTCCTCATACCTTCGTGTGTCAAAGATGGGAAATATGGAGCTTACGAAAGAGGATGCAGAGAGATATTACAACATTGAACGATCTGTAATAGACTATCTTCACCTTATTCCGAAGGAAGGCGACACATACTTAAAGTGTGTAACTCTTATTACAAACCTGCCCTTATATTACAGGGAGGCTCCCGGTGCCATGCCGCTTGAAGAATTTATGCTGAAGGCTTTTGCGGCAATACATCCTCCCACATATATCCATGTGAATATGGTTGCGGACATTACAGAAAGCCTTGTCCGGAATCTTTTCGAATATGATCCCTCGCAGTTTATTGGTTTTCCGGGATGCGATACTCTTGAAAAGGTGCTTGAGGCGAAGGAGGAGATCAAGGATTTTGCATATCATGCGGCCCTGAACCATGACCTTGGGAAGCTCTTTATTATTGATGTTATTACAATGTACGGAAGAAGCCTTTTGGATGATGAGTTTGACATGATAAAGAATCATCCCGTTGTTGGGGCAAAAGTCGCGGAAGAAAACGAATCCACCAGGAAATATGTTGATATAATCCGCGGGCATCATCTTTGGTACGATTGTTCAAGAGGTTATCCGTACGGAACGGATACATTTAAGAGCCCGTACAAGACCATCATAGATCTTGTTTTGACTGCGGACTGCCTTGATGCCGCAACGGACACCGTTGGGCGAAGCTACAACAAAGGCAAGAACTTTGAGGACTACATCAAAGAGGTGACGGAGGGCGCAGGCACGCATTATGCTCCGTTTTTACCGGATTTCCTTAAAAGCCCCGGAGTGAAACAGGACGTTATGTATCTCCTTACCGAAAGACGAGCAAAGCTTTATAAGGACACGTTTAACCTGCTTCGGAATAACGAACTCGAAAATATAAAAGCAAGATGTCATTAAAATGGACCCCCGGGACTGTCCCGGGGGTCCATTCCGGGGGTCCATTTTGTGGTATAATAGCAAACGGTTTTTGCCCATGACAACCGAAAGGATTTAATTCATGAAAGAAAGACTGATATTTCGCGAAAAAAGCCTGGAAAAGGTGACTTCTCCGGAGCAGCTCAATGACTATATCAAGGTGACAAGACCGTCCGTATGGCTGATCCTTTTTGCCACGATCATCCTTATAGTCGGGACGCTTGTTTGGGCCGTGTTTGGAAAGATACAGGTCAATACCGAAACAGGAGTGAAGGAAGTTGCACCTATAAGCTATATCATCAGATAGGTTCGGGAAATTCTTTTGGAAAAAGCACGTAAATCAACGATCAAAAAGCCAGTGACCGGAGGCGTTGCCAAGGTTCCTGTCGTGATGCAGATGGAAGCACTCGAGTGTGGAGCGGCATGCCTTACCATGGTTATGGCTTATTATGGGAAATGGATCCCGCTTGAACAGGTGCGGGAGGACTGCGGTGTCTCGAGAGACGGATCCAAGGCGGGAAATATCGCTAGAGCCGCAAGGAGTTATGGCTTTAATGCGACCGGTTACCGCTTTGAGCCTCAGCAGCTGAAGGAAAAAGCGACATTCCCCTGTATCATACACTGGGAATTCAACCATTTTGTAGTTCTCTGCGGCTTCAAGAGAGGAAAGGTATACATCAACGATCCCGCAAGGGGCGATATTATAATAACCGAGCAGGAATTCGACGAAGGCTTCACCGGGGTTACGGTGTTGATCACTCCGGGTGAAGAGTTTCAGCCCTCTGGCAGTCGAAAGAGTATGTTCGAATTTGCAAAAAAGCGGATGGAAGGAGCAGGATCGGCTGTGGCCTTTGTTGCGATAACGACATCCGTTACATCTATATGCGCGCTCGTGGCGGCCGGCTTTTCAAGGTTTTTTATGGATGAGCTGCTTCCCGGGAATAATTCCCAACTTGTGGGATTTTTCATGTGCGCGCTTATCATTCTTACTGTTGTGCAGATAATATCTGCATGGATAAGCGCATTATATTCATTTCGTATCAGAGGCAAGTTTGCCGCAGTCGGAAATTCCACATACTTCTGGCATGTCCTTAAGCTTCCGATGAGGTTCTTTTCGCAGCGCATGGCGGGTGATATAGAACAGCGCCGGCTTGCTTTTTCAAATATAGCAACTCTTCTTGTCAATACATTTGCTCCCCTTGTAATAAATACGCTCATGCTGGTCTTTTATCTTGGCGTGATGCTTTCCTACTCGGTCGTAATGACGGCTATCGGGCTTGCTTCCATAGCTATCAATCTGTTTCTTGCCCGCTACGTGAGCGCTAAGAAAGTAAACATTACCCGTGTCATGATGCGCGATGAGAGTAAGCTCTATTCGGAAACGGTATCCGGTATAGCTATGATCGAAACGATCAAGGCGAGCGGAGCCGAGAACGGGTTCTTTGAAAAATGGTCCGGGTATGAGGCGAGCGTTAACAGCCAGCGTGAAAAGTTTGCCGGGATGGATTGCGGACTTGGCAAGATTCCCGAGATCATCATGGAACTTGTAAATGATATCGTTCTTCTCATGGGAGTATATCTCATGATAAAGGGCGAGTTCACTTCCGGTATGGTCCTTGCTTTTCAGGGATTCCTCGTACAGTTCCTCCTTCCGGCTCAGAAGCTGATCACAGCCGGGCAGAGTCTTCAGGAGATGCGAACCCAGATGGAGCGGATCGATGATGTCATGGAATATCCTGAAGACAGCACTTATTCAAACAATAATGCGGATAGTGAAGGCTCAGCGGACAAGCTCTCGGGTTCAGTTACTCTCAAGAATGTGACCTTCGGTTATTCCAGGCTTTCGCCTCCTCTTATCGAGGACTTTTCGCTCACGCTTGAGAGGGGGAAGAGCGTTGCGTTTGTCGGAGGTTCGGGCTGCGGCAAGAGTACGCTCTCACGACTTATCTCAGGGCTTTATTCTCCGTGGTCGGGCGAGATCTTATTTGACGGTAAACCTGTTACCGGGATAGACCGTAGTATTTTTACTGCGTCGCTTGCGGTCGTTGATCAGGATATTATCCTCTTTGAAGATACGATAGCAAATAATATCAGAATGTGGGACAGTTCCATCGAAGATTTCGAGGTGATACTTGCGGCAAAGGATGCCCAGATACACGAAGAGATCATGCAGAGGAACGGAGGTTACTCTTACAAGCTCCGGGAAGGCGGCCTTGATTTTTCCGGAGGACAGAGGCAGAGGCTTGAGATCGCCCGTGTCCTTGCGCAGGATCCGACTATCATGATAATGGACGAGGCTACGAGCGCACTTGACGCACAGACGGAGTATGACGTGGTCTCTTCGATAAGAGCGAGAGGCATCACTACCATAGTTGTGGCGCACAGGCTCTCAACGATAAGGGATTGTGACGAGATAATCGTACTTGATGAAGGTAAGGTGGTTGAGCGAGGAACTCATGATGAGCTCATGGCAAACCACGGTCTTTATGAAAAGCTGGTCACCAACGAATAGGAGAAGAAGTTGGGCTTATATGAAGAGCAGATAAATCTGCGAAAGAAAAACGACATAGAGGCATTTGAGGATTCGTGCCTTAGGATCGCTGGATCCGTTATAGGGCAGAATCTTACTGCGGCACTTTCCAATGAACGCGAACAGGCAAAAGATGCGATAGGGCAGGTCCTTAAGTACTATCACGTCAAGGTCAGGGAAGTGCCTGACAGACTTACTTATATCAACGAAGTGCTGGATTATCTCCTTCGCCCTTACGGTATCATGACAAGGCGGGTGGTCCTTCAGGAAGGCTTCAGAAAGAATGCTTCAGGCGCTATGCTCACCACCTTTGCTGACAGTGGTAAGCCCGTTGCGCTCATTCCTGCGGGAGCGCACGGCTATAAGTACGCCGATCCCCAAACCGGAAGGATGACAAAAGTAACTTCTGTTTCCGAAAAGCTCTTCAGCAGCGAAGCATTTGTATTTTATAAGCCCTTCCCGACCAGAGCCATGACCATGAAGGACCTTTATGCTTATATCTTCTCGAGCATTGACAGGAGCACCGTCGCCGGATACATAGTCTTCGCTCTTATCGCAACACTTGTA
>OMRF01000015.1 GCA_900313435.1 uncultured Lachnospiraceae bacterium
AACTTCGATTGGCTCTCCACAAACATCATACGTTTCTTTCTTAAAAACTACCTTAGTCTCGACTTCTTTTCCACATTCCTCGCAATACTTTCTCATTGACGCCACCTCCTTTCCTAAGCAAAATCGTCCTCATGGAACGCAAGACATTTCAAGATATCCTCTCCGTTTTCCTGTACTATTTTTACCTTTACATAAAACTGCATTCCATCAACGTTCTTCTTGAATTCCCATATGTCGCCACGACGATTTTGATCGAAATCCTGCTTAGGTCCTTTGTAGTAATCACCAACAACAAGCCCTAAAATCTCATTCTTTGCATCTGTGATTGTAAGACCATGTTGCGCCAATGCTTGCATATTTTTTCTTCTTGGAACAAAATCGTATTTCCCTGCGGACAGCAGCTTCTTAACTTCGGTAAGATAACTGGTGATGTCCGACGTGCTCGTTTGATCACTCACTGAGACACCTCCCTGTACAATAAATTATACTCAATGGATCCGACCTGTCAAGAAAAATGCGGTCATATGACCGCGTTTTTCTATAAAATCAGCTGATGCATTCTTCTTCTGATAACGTCATCCCCCGGATTCCGCCGGGATAATCTTTGACATACCAATTTACCTATCCTAATCATAACAATACTCCGTGATAAGCTTCTCCATTTTCGATGCATTCAACATCTTTATCAGTTCCTTCGGTGTCTTGTCGCTGTCAATAGCCGCAAATCCTGCCCATGCATATGCGGATCCCTTTATCTCGTTTGCGACTGCACGTCTGTCATGGTCAAATTCCTCGTAAAGTGCCCGTGCATATCCCGTCATTTCCCTAATCTTATGCATGACCTCTTCAAACTGCCACTCATAATACTTTATGATCCTCGCTTCATTTGGAGACTCTTTCGCAAGCTTTGTAAAATCGGCTCCCTGCAGGAAGAGTTCGGTCATACGTTTAGCAGTAAAGACCTTCTTGGTAACTGCACGATGCAGTGCAACATAGGCAGGGGATTTTATTTTAATGCGGTTATGCTTTCCATCGACCACAACGAAGCCTTCATCCGTAAGTTCCTCTTCACGATCCTTATTCAGTTCCACTGCTGCTTCAAGGCACTCATCTATCGTTTTGAGAGGAAAGCTTTCCGGTTTTCTGAAACCTTCCAGTTCGTAATCCTTCTCTTCTCCTGTCCCATTGTCCCTTGCGGTAAGATAATATAGTGTGGTCTTATCATACCTGATCACGACCTGCGTCATCGGGGATACAAGCTCAAAAAGATATGTGCATCGCTTATCTAGATCATCAAAAGGTATCTTTCCGTAATTGTCCGCGCGAGCAATAACATCGTGATATGTGATATTTTTGTATCCGGCAACAGAAGCCTCACGGGCATCGCAGGTAGAACTGGTCGCAAATACCCATTTACCGTTATACCAATACAATTTTATTAGAGATCCATCAATCTTTTGAAGAACACGGGCAGTATTCCAGTCGATATCTGCGGCATACTGTTCCTGTACATTGAAGAACTTGTCAAACGGCCGACATACAACCATCTGGTGTGCAACATCTATGATGATGCCTCTTGCCTCACATACAAGTGGGTCTGAAAAATCAGCTTCAGTTGCATACTTTAAGCAAACAAGATTTCCAGTGTGGCTCGTCCTTATAAGATGGTTATTCAGATCCTGCTCCCAATTGTCCGGATTATGCTTAATGAAATACAGGATCCGGGATCCCATATACTTTTTCTCTGCTTCATTTTCAATTAATAACGTTCTCATAGCTTTCCGCCAAACCACAGACATCTGTTCCGCTCATACTACTCAAAGTTTTGGTGGCAATCACCATCAATGAAAATTATCGATTTTCACCGTACCCTTTTCAATACAAATATAAAACAATATATATGTCATCCTTAAAAGCTTTGATGACATCACGCAAAGACTTCATACGGCTGGAGGGATCGTTCTTGCAGATTTCCTTTGCACATTCATACAATTCCAGATTTGAAGATGCATAGGAAAGTCTTGATCCATAAGCATCTGTAATCGTGCTCTTCAGCCTCTCTACTTGCAGTTCATCATCATATTCATTCACAAGAAGCGAAAA
>OMRF01000076.1 GCA_900313435.1 uncultured Lachnospiraceae bacterium
AACCGAGGTGAAGCACCAGTGTCTTTCCCTTCTTCCCGGCACGATAACCGACACCGTTGATCTCGAGCTTCTTCTCGAAACCGTCTGTAACGCCGGTGACCATGTTGTGAATGAGGCTCCTGGTAAGTCCGTGGAGTGATTTCATCTTTTTCAGATCGTTGGGACGCTTTACAGTGAGCTCATTGTTTTCGACGGCAAGTTCCATCTCCGTCGGAAAACTCCTCGTAAGAGTGCCCTTCGGTCCTTTTACCGTCACAAGATTATTTTCTGCGATATCAACGGTAACCCCGCCTGGTATCGCGATTGGCATTCTTCCTATTCGTGACATGCCCGTACCCTTTCTTTAAAAAACCAATTACCAAATGTATGCTATTACTTCGCCGCCGACTTCCTCTTTGCGGGCAACCTTATCGGAGATAACGCCCTTGTTCGTGGAGAGGATGGCTGTACCAAGTCCTCCGAGAACGCTGGGTATCTCGTTCTTTCCTGCGTAGATACGAAGTCCGGGCTTTGAGATGCGCTTAACGCCGGATATTACCTGCTCGCGCTTCATTCCCTGATACTTCATCGTGATACGGATATCCTTGAAGGAAC
The DNA here is from genome assembly GCA_900313435.1 of uncultured Lachnospiraceae bacterium. Lineage (GTDB taxonomy): Bacteria > Bacillota > Clostridia > Lachnospirales > Lachnospiraceae > RUG306. The sequence goes on from OMRF01000076.1 coordinate 595, forward strand.
CGTTATCCACGAGCTCGTATTTCTCGATATATCCCTCGTCTACAAGTATCCCTGCTATAGCAAGCTTGATCTTTGAAGAAGGGATATCGACTGTAGCGTGCTTTGCAGTATTTGCATTGCGGATCCTTGTAAGCATATCCGCGATCGGATCACTCATTGTCATATCTTTCTTTTCTCCTTCTCAAAAATCACCAGGATGCCTTCTTGATGCCGGGAATCTCTCCCCTGTATGCAAGCTCCCTGAAGCAAACCCTGCAGATGCCATACTTTTTCAGGACCGAATGCGGACGGCCGCATATCCTGCAGCGGGTGTAAGCTCTCGTTGAAAACTTGGGAGTCTTTGCCTGCTTAAGCTTCATTGCTTTCTTAGCCATTATTTTTCCTCCGCTATATCCTTATTTTGAGAACGGCATCCCGAAAAGACGAAGGAGCTCACGTCCCTCTTCATCGGTCTTTGCCGTAGTGACAAAAGCTATGTCCATTCCGCGGATCGCGTCCACCTTGTCGTATTCGATCTCCGGGAAAATGATCTGCTCCCTTAAGCCAAGGGAATAATTTCCCCTTCCATCGAAGGAGTCGGGGTTGACTCCCCTGAAATCGCGGACACGCGGAAGTGCAAGGTTTACGAGGCGATCAAGAAAATCATACATCTTCTCGCCGCGGAGCGTAGTCTTTACACCGATGCCCATTCCCTCACGGATCTTGAAGTTCGCGATGGAATGCTTTGCATTCGTAACAACCGCATGCTGACCTGTGATTATCTCAAGGTCTCCCTGAGCGCTCTCAAGAAGCTTCTTGTTCTCCTTTGCTTCGCCAAGACCGATATTGACTACGATCTTTACGAGCTTCGGGACTTCCATAACATTTTTGTATCCGAACTTCTTTGTAAGATCCTTTACTATTTCGTTCTGATACTGTTCTTTAAGTCTAGCCAACTTAATGCCTCCTCGTTAACTGCAGTCAATCAATCTTGCTTCCGTCGACCTTAGCGATACGGACTTTCTTTCCGTTCTCTACCTTAAAGCCGACTCTTGTCGTTTTCCCGTTGTGAACCAGCATAACGTTTGAAAGTGCTATCGGGCCTTCCTGCTCAAGGATGCCGCCCTGCTGGTTTTTCATTCCGGGCTTAACGTGTTTCTTTATCATATGAACGCCTTCAATGACGGCGGTCTGCTTCTTCGGATCGACCGAGATGACCTTTCCTTCATTGTTCTTTTCGGCGCCGGCGATCACACGGACAGTGTCGCCCTTTTTGATCTTTGCTGATGCCATCTTCAAAGCCTCCTTACAGTACTTCGGGTGCAAGAGAAACTATCTTCATGAATTTCTTCTCGCGGAGTTCTCTTGCTACCGGCCCGAAAATACGCGTTCCCGTAGGAGTGTTATCATCCTTTATAATGACCGCCGCATTTTCGTCAAACTTGATATAGGAACCGTCCTTGCGGCGCGCGCCCTTTACAGTACGGACAACGACAGCCTTTACGACGTCACCCTTCTTTACAACGCCTCCGGGTGTTGCTTCTTTGACCGTAGCCTTGATGATGTCTCCGATCTCGGCATACCGCCTTGTGGATCCGCCTTTTACCCGGATGGTAAGGAGTTCCTTGGCGCCGGTATTGTCGGCTACCTTCAGCCTGCTTTCCTGCTGTACCATTTCGAACCCTCCTTAATCACTTCGCCCGCTCAACGATCTCAACGAGCCTGAACCTCTTGTCCTTTGAAAGAGGGCGGGTTTCCATAACCCTTACAGTATCGCCTTCATGGGCCTCGTTGTTCGCGTCATGAGCCTTTAGCTTGTAAGTACGCTTTACGATCTTGTTGTAAAGCGGATGTCTGATGTTGTCGCGTACCGCAACCGTTATGGTCTTGTCCATCTTGTCAGATACCACAACGCCGACACGCGTTTTACGAAGATTTCTCTCTTCCACGTTCTACTCCTTTCGGTCACCTTGCGGCCTTCTGGCTTACGGTCATCATTGTCTTGATACGCGCTATGTTCTTCCTGACTTCACGGATACGTGCCGTATTGTCAAGCTGGTTCGTAGCATTCTGAAATCTCAGATTGAAGAGTTCCTTCTTTGCTTCAGTCAGGGACTCTTCAAGATCTGCAACGCTCTTGCCTTTCAGATCTTCTTTGAAATCCTTGGTCTTCATATCTTAGAGTACCTGCCTTTCAGGAAACCTTTGCGTTTTCTTCTTTCCCGTTAAGCTGTTCGCGGCTCATTATCTTGCAACGGAGCGGAAGCTTGTGTACTGCAAGACGGAGAGCCTCGCGAGCTATTTCATCCGCAACACCGCTGATCTCGAAAAGAACACGGCCGGGCTTAACAACTGCTACCCAGTAATCAACGGAGCCTTTACCTTTTCCCATTCGGGTTTCAGCGGGCTGAGCCGTTATGGGCTTGTCGGGGAATATCCTGATCGTAACCTTTCCGCCACGCTTGATGAATCTCGTCATCGCGATACGGGCTGCCTCGATCTGATTACTCTTGATCCAATGGGGTTCCATAGCAACTATTGCAAATGAACCCTCCAACATAGTGTTGCCGCGGGAAGCCTTGCCGTGCATCGTTCCACGGAACTGCTTCCTGTGCTTCACTCTCTTAGGCATTAACATCGGAAGTCCTCCCTTCGTCTTTTGACTTCTTCCTTCTCGGAAGGATCTCGCCCTTGTAGATCCAGACCTTTACGCCTACCTTTCCGTAGGTTGTGTCTGCCTCTGCAAAGCCATAATCTATATCCGCGCGGAGAGTCTGAAGCGGGATCGTCCCGTCAGAATATGTCTCGGTACGTGCCATATCGGCTCCTCCGAGGCGGCCGGCGCACATGGTCTTGATACCAAGCGCTCCTGCCTTCATGGTTCTCTGCATGCAGGATTTCATTGCTCGTCTGAAGGAAACACGGTTCTCAAGCTGATCCGCGATATTCTCAGCTACAAGCTGTGCGTCGCGGTCGGGACGCTTGATCTCCTTGATATCGATGGAGAGCTTTTCCTTCGTCTTTCTGTCGGATACTTTGTCGATGAGCTTCTGAAGATCGCTCTTGATCTTTTCTATCTCAGCGCCGCCCTTGCCGATGACCACACCGGGCTTTGCGGTAAAGACCGTGACCTTAAGCCTTCCGGCTGCACGCTCTATCTCAACCTTTGAGATACCTGCGGCATAGAGCTTCTTCTTGAGGAACTCCCTGATCTTGTAATCTTCAACAAGATTGTCCGCAAAATCCTGGTCCTTTGCGTACCACTTCGAATCCCAGTCCTTGATAATCCCGACTCTCAGGCCATGAGGATTGACTTTCTGTCCCATGCTTTTCTTTCTCCTCCTTACTTCTTCTCATCAAGTACTATGGTGATGTGGCTCATACGCTTCTCTATGCGGTATGCCCTGCCCTGTGCTCTCGGCTGGATCCTCTTCATTGTGGGACCCTTGTTTGCGTAGCACTCAGCTATATACAGGCTGTTTGCATCAAGGCCGTTGTTGTTCTCAGCGTTAGCTACTGCTGAAAGAAGAAGCTTCCTGATCACTCCCGAAGCATAACGGGGATTGTAGGTAAGGAGCGCTTCAGCCTCTCTTACGCCTTTTCCGCGGATCGCGTCAAGCACGAAGCATGCCTTTGTAGTACTGATCCTTGCGTATGAAAGCTTTGCGGAAGGTCTCGTTTCTCTCTGTTCTTCGTTTCTCTGACGCTTGATCTGCGTTCTGTGTCCGGTTGCCATTTGAACTTACCTCCTTCCGTCTCAGCCTACTCTCGACTTTTTCTCGTCGTTGCCATGTCCTCTGTAAGTTCTGGTCTGAACGAACTCACCGAGCTTATGTCCTACCATATCCTCGGTAATGTATACCGGAACATGCTTTCTTCCGTCGTGAACAGCTATCGTAAGACCTACCATCTGAGGGAAGATCGTGGATCTTCTTGACCAGGTCTTGATGACTGTCTTGTCACCTGCTGCCGCAACGGCTTCAACCTTTTTCATAAGGCTCTCATCACAGAAAGGGCCCTTTTTAAGTGAACGTGCCATTTATTGTTTTCCTTTCGAAATAATGTGGGGCTTATTTGATAGCCCTGCCGTCGCGTCTTCTTACGATAAGCTTGTTGGACTGTTTCTTATGCTTCCTGGTCTTAAGACCCATAGCGGGCTTACCCCAGGGAGTTGAGGGACCGGGACGTCCTACCGGAGCCCTACCTTCACCACCGCCGTGTGGATGGTCATTCGGGTTCATGACCGATCCTCTGACTGTGGGACGGATGCCCATATGACGCTTGCGGCCGGCCTTTCCGATATGGATGAGGTTGTGATCGCCGTTTCCGAGAACTCCGATGGAAGCGCGGCAGACGATAGGAACCATCCTCATCTCGCCGGAAGGAAGACGAAGAGTCGCGTACTTTCCTTCCTTTGCCATGAGCTGCGCTGAGGAGCCTGCTGTACGGACCATCTGTCCGCCTCTGCCCGGAAGCAGCTCTATATTGTGGATCATCGTACCTACGGGGATGTTTGAAAGGGGAAGGCTGTTTCCAACCGTAACCTCCGCATTTGCGCCGCTCATTACGGTCATTCCGTCCTTGAGTCCGGCAGGAGCGAGGATATATGCCTTCTCGCCATCCACGTAATGGATAAGTGCGATATTGACTGTTCTGTTCGGATCGTATTCTATTCCGACTACCTTTCCGGGTACGTCGTCCTTCCTTCTCTTGAAGTCTATGATCCTGTATTTCTGACGATTCCCGCCGCCCTGATGACGAACGGTGATCTTGCCCTGATTGTTTCTTCCCGAGTTCTTCTTCTTCTTTGCGAGGAGTGATTTTTCAGGAGTCTTTTTCGTGATCTCGGAAAAGTCCGAACCTGTCATGTTCCTTCGAGAAGAAGTATAGGGAGTGTAGGTCTTGATTCCCATATTTTTTTCTCCTTACGTTTTCTTGTCGCGAGTGTCTTCTCGCATAATGTATCTTCCGGGAATTACAATCCGGAGAAGATCTCTATTTCCTTCGACTCAGCAGTGAGCTTAACTACCGCCTTCTTCTTTGATGCCGTGCGCCCTGCGGTAACACCGCTCTTTGAATTCCTGCGCTTTGTCTTTCCTTCGATGTTCATTGTCCTGACAGACTCAACAACCGTTCCGTCGAACATCTTCTCAACAGCGTTCTTTATCATAGGCTTTGTGGCATCCGGATGAACGATGAAGGTGTACTTCTTGTCTGCCATATCGGCCATGGACTTTTCGGTCACGACCGGACGTAATATAACGTCATAGTATTCCATACCCATTATGCGTAAACCTCCTCGATCTCTTTTGCCGCGTCCTTTGTAAGAACGACCGTGTCATACTTCAGAAGATCAAATACGTTTATCGTATTCGGAGCTGCAGTGATAACATTCGGCATATTCCTTGCGGAAAGCACTATGCTGCTCCTGCTCTCATCATTCTCTGCGATCACGAACACTGCCTTCGCAAGGTCAAGGTTTGATACGACCTTTGCGAAATCCTTTGTCTTGGGAGCGTCCATTGAAAGACCCTCGATGACGCAAAGCTTGTTGTCAAGAACCTTTGAAGAAAGCACTGATCTTAAAGCAGCTCTCTTCTCTTTTCTGTTCATCTTGAATGAATAATCCCTGGGAACCGGTGCGAATACCATTCCGCCGCCTTTCCACTGGGGTGCCCTGATCGAGCCCTGTCTCGCATGACCGGTGCCCTTCTGTCTCCAGGGCTTCCTTCCGCCTCCGGATACCTCGGAACGGGTCTTTGCCTTTTGTGTGCCCTGTCTCTGATTTGCGAGATACTGCTTTACAGCAAGGGCAACGAGATGTTCATTCGGCTCTACGCCGAAAACGCTGTCGGAAAGCTCAAGAGTTCCTGTTTCTTTGCCGTCAGTGCTAAACACTTTTACTTCAGCCATTTTCTATTCCTCCTTCCCGCTTTCCTTATTTCGAAGCCTTTACAGACTCTTTGATGGTAACGAGCGCCTTCTTCGGTCCGGGAACTGCGCCCTTTACGAGAAGAAGATTCTTTTCGGGATCTGCCTTCACGACAATGAGGTTCTGTACTGTAGACTGAACCCCGCCCATGCGTCCGGGCATTCCCTTTCCTTTGAATACACGGCTGGGCGATGAGCACGCGCCGTTTGAACCCTGATGACGATGGAACTTTGAACCGTGAGCCATGGGTCCTCTGTGCTGTCCGAGACGCTTGATGGCGCCCTGGAAGCCCTTGCCCTTTGAAATGCCGGTAGCGTCGACATGATCGCCAGCCTCGAATATGTCTGCCTTTATCTCCTGAGCGATCTGATATTCGCCGGAATTCTCAAAACGGAATTCCCTGACATACTTCTTCGGTGAAACGCCGGCCTTCTTGAAATGACCTGCCTCAGGCTTGTTTGTGCCATGACGTCTCGCTACTGATTTCTTCTTGTTTGCGTCAACGGATACTGCCTTTACTGCGTTGTCGACGAAGCCGACCTGAACTGCATCATATCCGTCATTTTCCTTGGTCTTGATCTGTGTTACTACACAGGGACCTGCCTCGAGAACGGTAACGGGGATAACAGTTCCGTCCTCTTCGAAGATCTGCGTCATACCAAGCTTTTTTGTAAGTATGGCTTTCTTCATAAACCTTTCCTCCTTCTACAGCGGAACCCGAAGGTTCATACTAGATTGGTTACTATCTGAAATATTATTTCATGCGTATATTGATATCTACACCGACGGGCATTTCAAGGTGTGAGAGGGAATCTATCGTAGCCTGTGTGGGGCTTAAGATATCGATGAGCCTCTTATGTGTCCTCTGCTCGAACTGCTCGCGGGAGTCCTTGTATTTGTGGACCGCGCGAAGGATGGTCACTACCTCCTTCTTTGTGGGAAGGGGAACGGGACCTGAAACTGCCTCGCCGTTCTTCTTTACAGTGTCGATGATCTTCTGTGCCGACTGATCGACCAGTTCGTGATCGTAAGCCTTGAGGGTGATCCTCATTACTGATGTTGCCATAAAAAAAGCCGCCTCCTTATCCGCGTTACAAAATGTAAGCACGACAAGCGGTGACTGTACACAGTTCCGTGTGTGTCCTGTTTCGAAACTCGCAAAAAGCCCGACATCTACCACACGTTGTTTCTACCAATATGTAGACCGTTAATGCACAGCACATTGCCGTCTGAATTGTACCAGACATTCGCTCGGCGCGATTTCCCTGCGCCCACTCCGGTGCCCGGCGGGTTAGTCCGTCACCCATGTGGAAACAGCAATCTCGCGTGTCTACGCTATCAATGCCACAGCGAGTGATAATATACAGGATTTTTTTATTGCTTGCAAGTTTTATTTTTTACATATTGTTTTTTATTCTGAACAATTTTGCCCGGTCTTTACTCAGCCGTCCACATTCCGGAAGCGCCACAGGGAAGGATGAGGCCGTTTGAGGTAACGGGAAGCCCTATCTCATCGGATGCGACTTTCCCCGGATGAGTGATGGCGGACGAGAGCATATAGGAAAGGACTCCGGGCTGCAGACCGGTGGTGTAGGAGTTAATAAGAAAGAATAACGGGTTTTCTGAAAGGAGTGAAGCACACTTTCTTATCAGATCAAAGACGCAGTCTTCTATCTTCCATATCTCACCCTTCGGCCCACGGCCATAGGAGGGCGGATCCATTATTATCCCGTCGTATCTGTTGCCCCGGCGGATCTCCCGCTCAACGAATTTTACGCAGTCATCCACTATCCAGCGGATGGGCGCCTCTGAAAGACCGGAGGAAACAGCATTGTCCTTTGCCC
>OMRF01000184.1 GCA_900313435.1 uncultured Lachnospiraceae bacterium
ATTTTTTTCTGTTAAATTCCATAGTTCATTTACTCCTTATAGAGAAGAAACGCTGCCAGTAACAGAATCATAAATCCGGGTACAAACATGTAATAAATATCATCATAATTATCCAGATCATCTCTTTCTGCCTGAACCTCCTCCGCATTAACGATAGCCTTCTCGATCACTTCCGATACATCTTTTCTGTCCTTCATCTGGATGCAGTCGATCTCAAGCGCATCCGCAAGATCGTTTAGCGAATCCATATCAAGGCAGGTCACCGCATCCGAAAAGGTATCATAATCATACAGGGTTCGCCCGTCCCGATCGGTTATGGTTGCCCCTTTTTTCGTGCCGAAACCAAGAACCGCTCCCCCATCGATCATCGATGCCATATCCGTAAAATCGATCATGTCCTCATCCACCGTGATCTCGCCGTCGCTTAAGAAAAAGACGATCCGTTCATGGCCTTCTTCTACACCCATATGACTGAGCATATATTCCATATTTTCAAAAGGCGAATTGAGGGAGGTTCCCCCGGCCAGCCAGCGGTCGGGAATCCGAAGCGCCTTTATTGCGTCATCTATGGACTGTGCATCCTGAGTGATGGGCATCCTGATCTCACTCTTGTCTCCAAAGGTGATCAGCGCAAAGGAACTGCCATTCAATTCTTCCATGATGAATTCCATAGTCTCTATGGCGCCTTCCATTCTGCTGTCATTCTTATAATCCTCGGCCCACATACTCATAGTGGTATCCAGCACGAAGAGCACATCCAGATTCGGTCTGGCATATTGGATGTCCTTGTTCCTTATCATAGGCCGGGCAGCAATGGGAACCACCGAAAGACAAAGCAGTGCAGACACGATTATTGTGACCGTCTTGTGCAATACCGTTCCATGATTTCGCAGTGCCCCGATCAATAAAAACAGAAAGAGTACCACAAGCAGGATTGCAAGAACCGCAACTGGTACAACCGGTTGAAATTTCATCAGGTACCCGCCCCCTTTGCTATTACAAATAAAACCAGTCCAAAAATACAGATCATAATGGCACGACCGGGATCGTCCGTCATTCGGCTGACACTCACCTCATCCACCTGCATTGCCTCATGCGACTGGATCTGACTGATAATGCTCTCCGTATCAAAGTCCGAACCGACAATATAGAATTCACCGCCGGTCTTTCGGATATTCTGCCTCATGTCGCTGCTTAAGTTATCAAAGTTCTGCTCCGGCCGAAGATCTCTGAGCGCCTCCTTGGGCGGAAAGATCCCGAAGACTGCCACATTATTATTCTTACACATTTTTGCAGCTTCCGCGAGTTCTACGGCAGGCGGCTTGTTCTCGGCCTGTGCATTATCAGTGACCATGATGATCACTCTCGTTCTTTCGGAATCCTCCAGATACGGAAAGTTAAAGAGACAGCTTGCCAGTCCCTCGCCGATCAAGGAGCTTCCCCTGGTATCATTGTCAAGTGTTACGGGTTTGTCGATCAGATCCAGTTTATAAACCATAGCGGCAAACTCGTCATATTCATCATCCGGCAACGCCTCCAGAAATTTCAGGAACTCATCATCGGTCATATCCTCAATATGGTTTTGGTCCTTGAAATGCATATACTCCCTTTGCAGGACAAAATATTCCTCAAGATTTTTCAGTTTTTCTATGGCAAAGTCCATATCCGTAGTCAGCGGCATATATTCCACCGTTGAGGTATTGAAGATCGAGATCCCGACTCTGTCTCCTTCCAAACCTCTTACCACATCTTCCAGATTCTCGACAAAGTCTGCATTCAGATCATAAAGAGAATAGGAAACATCAAGACAAAGATAGATATCCCTTCGCTTCACTCCCGCATCGATCTTTTTGTTATAGCTGGGCCGTCCCATCAGATAAGCCGCAGCAAGAAGGCTCGTGACAAGCCCTGCGATCCCTATGATCTTAAGCAGGATATACAGTACCAGCCTCCTCTTGTAGGACGGGAGCCCGGATGCAATCCACATAGCCGAGTATCCCCTAAAGCCTTTTTTCTCCTTATCCTTCAGGCTTTTCCTCAGGCGGATGATCCTGTATACAAGGATGCTCACCGCTGCAAGAAGTACAACGGCTGCCGTCGCCCACGCCGATGACGGGTTTCGTAAACTTATTTCCATATCGTCACCAGCCTTCCTGCGTCCTTAAAATACTTCTCTGTCTCCTTAACAGATAAGGGTGAAAACTCCGCACTATAGATTTCTTCGACAAATTCCGCAACTTCCGGCCGGTTCCACTGCCGGATCTCCGAAAGCGTCTGGCAGTCAGCATTCTG
>OMRF01000045.1 GCA_900313435.1 uncultured Lachnospiraceae bacterium
ATGAAATACTTTCCCAATTCAAAGACGGTAGGTGTTGAGATAGATAAAGGAATAATCGACCTCTCATATGAATTCTTTGATCTTCCAACGGATTCAGATATATATGAGATGGACGGAAGAAGTTTTTTGAACTTCACGGATCAGAAGTATGACTGTATATTGGTCGATGCCTATCAGGACATTACAATTCCCTTCCATATGAGCTCCGTCGAATTCTTCAGACTCGTCAGAGATCACCTCAAGGAAAACGGGGTAATGGTGGTGAATATGAATATGAGGTCCGACACTGACGGAGAGGCCGGGATCAACCAGTATCTCGGGGATACGATAGCGCAGGTATTCCCTTATATCTATATGACGGATGTGAACGGGTGGACGAACCGGGAACTCTTTGCTACTGCTTCATCTTCGGTGAATGAGAATGTGAAAAGCATAATATCAGGGGATTTCAGTGGTGATGGCGGAAACGTAGATATACTCGACGTTTCAAACAAAGAATTATCTTCTTTCATGAAAATGATAGCGCCCGGACTCACTCCCTACGAAAGCTCCGGAAATATTTTGACTGACGATAAGGCAGGAGTGGAGCTTCTCGGAATGAAGGCGATCGATGCGATCATCTCCGAGCAGCTTGAATTCTACAGGTCGGTATTCAAGGAAGAGGGACTCTCGGGACTTCTGAATTCGCTTTAATGTCCTCCGTTCATCATATGCCAGTTCCTGCAGAACTCGTCAATCGAGACAGTGACACCTGACTCATCAAGAAGCTGCCGAAAGGCGGCTTCTTGATTTTTGTAGAAGGGATATTCGTGATCTCCCGAAAACATGACGGGAGTCATGTAGTCAGGACCGATGCTGCTGATCACAGTCTTTTCATATTCAACGGGAACGCACATCGTGGTATTCTCAAAGGGGAGTTCAACTACGCTTTTATGCCATTCTATCGGGCGTCCTGTGACAGCATTGAAATCTTTGTAATCATCCGGTGCCGTGATATAAAGAGCATTTACCGCGCCTTCAGCATCCTGCCTTTTCACGACCGAGATCCATTTGTCAGCCTCGTATCGAAGCGCATGTGCAAGAACTATATCGTTCTCTGTTCGTGGAAATTTGCACTCCACATACTTTTCAAGCTCTTTAAGCCTTTCTTCAAGGATATTATCCTTTCTGTACAGGCTAAGATTTGCCGCAGTGAAGTTCAGGGCATAATAGACCTTGAAAAGCCTGTACTGCTCATCCTTTTCCTTTGGCACGAAGATATAGGGGAAGATGTCAATTCCCACCCGCATATAGGGAAAGCCGTGAAAATATGTCATAAAGCGGGGAAGATTGAAATATTCTTCATCCGCAATGACCCTGGCTTGCTGCATATCGTTCGCAGCCCAGAGACGCTCATTCTTTCCGAAGATGCCTGAGAGCACAAAGCCCTTCGGAAGCTCTTTTGATGCGGCGTCAATGAACCTGTCATAATCATCTCTGAGCATATAGATGTCGATATCATCATCCCAGGGGATGAAGCCCTTGTGCCTTATGGCACCAAGGAGAGTGCCTCCCGTAGCGTACCAGGGGATATCGTGCTCTTTGCAGAGAGTGCGGACAACCTCCAGTACCTCAAGCTCCGCGGCCCAGGCTCTCTTCATCATCGAAGGGACCACAAAACCCCACCGCTCTTCTTCTTCAAACCACTGTGTCTCAAATTCCATTTTTTTCCTCCGGAATAGAAATATCCGCTAAAAGTATACATCACTTTTGCAAAGGGTTCTAATCCTACTGTAATATTATTTTTCTTGACTTTGAAGTGGCGTTCTAATATAATGTCAAAGCTTGCGGATTACCGGACATTTTCCGCGGGTAATGCAGTTATTCGATGGTTTTTCGGAGGATTTTATATCATGGAAACATTTATGCCGAATCCGGCCGAGGTCGAGAGAAAGTGGTATGTGGTCGACGCCGCAGACAAGACTCTCGGAAGACTTTCAAGCGAGATCGCAAAGGTTCTCCGCGGCAAGAACAAGGCCATTTTTACACCTCATGAGGATACGGGTGATTATGTGATCGTTGTCAATGCTGAAAAGATCCAGGTCACCGGAAAGAAACTTGATCAGAAGCATTATTACAGCCACTCTGACTATGTCGGAGGTTTTAAGGATACTACGCTCCGTGACATGATGAAGAATCATCCCGAGCGCGTTATTGAAAAGGCTGTCCGCGGAATGCTCCCCAAAGGGGCTCTCGGAAATACTATGGCGAAGAAACTTTTCGTCTATGCAGGTCCCGAGCACAAGCATGCCGCGCAGAAGCCCGAAGCACTTGAGATTTGATCGGGATGGAGGTATAGAAAGTGGCAAAGAATGTTAAAAGATACTACGGAACAGGCAGGAGAAAGTCTTCTGTAGCAAGAGTGTATATAGCTCCCGGAACAGGGAAGGTTACGATCAACAAGCGTGACATTGATGAGTATCTCGGGCTTGA
>OMRF01000027.1 GCA_900313435.1 uncultured Lachnospiraceae bacterium
AGGGAAAGAATACTCTGACCTTTTTTCTCTTTGAATCCTCCACCTGCATGGTGATCCCCTGCGATACTGAGCTCGAACCTTCAGAAGAGGCCGGGAAGAAGATCTCAAAGCTCATAGAAGATGAAAAAGACTGTCGGGCTCTCATGCTTTTCCCCGATGTTTATCACGCGAAAAGGCTTGACCTCTTTCTCGGTGCGCTCAGTTTCAGCGACCCGGAATTTCCCGTCTGCGGCGCGGCTGCCGGAGGATCCTGGAAAGAAGGGATCATCGCTCCTATCTTTGTGTTTTCCGGAAGGGTCATAGAATGCGGTATCCTCTCAATACTCCTTTTCGGCAAAGAGCTCTATGCGAAGGGATCGATCCTTCGTGGCTGGAGTCCCATAGGGCGTGGCCATACCATCACGAAAACCGCTTCTCCGCTTGTAGTCTCTGAGGTGGATGGAGCCCCTGCCTCTTCTATATACAAAAAATACTTCAACATTGAAAAAGAAGATCCTTATTTCGTACAGAATATACTTGCCTTTCCATGGGTCTTACACCGTTCCAATGAACTTATCCCCCGCTCCGTGATCAGCGTGGATGAGGGCGGGAACCTTATCTTCGGAAGTGATGTGATAGAAGGTGAGCGCTTCCATTTCTCCTACGGAAATGTCACGGAGATGTTGAAGGATTCCTATTCTGTCGTGAAGAACCTTGTTCCCTTTACTCCCGAGGCTGTTTACCTCATGGTATGCGACAACAGACAAATGCACCTCGGCATAGAAGAGACAAAGGAGATCACACTTTTCAAGGATGCCTTTCCTTCCATTTCCGGAGCAGGTGCCTTCGGTGAATTCTTCCATTTGGGTGACAATGTTCAGGCTCTCAACTGCACGATGCTGGCTCTCTCTTTGAGGGAAGGTCCTGTCAAGGAGTCTGAGACCGCAGGGATCAAAGATCCGCAGGCTCCCGAGCACGGGATAATCCCCCTGCAGGACCGGCTCTTTACCTTCCTGAAGGAGACTTCAGATGAATATACTGCCCTTCGCGCCCGGGAAAGGGAGCATGAGCTTCACAACAGGATCAAACTGGAGCATGCGGCCTCTGAGGCAAAATCCGAATTCCTTTCAAGTGTCTCTCATGAGATCAGGACTCCTATAAATGCCATCCTGGGAATGAACGAGATGATACTTCGGGAATCTACCGAGGAAACTATCCTCGATTATTCCGAAGACATTCGTTCTGCCGGAAATTCGCTGCTCTCTCTCGTAAATGACATCCTTGATTTTTCAAAGATAGAGGCAGGAAAGCTTTCTCTTCTCCCTGTCGAATATTCTCTTTCCTCTCTATTGAATGACATCGTGAACATGATAACTCCCCTGGCAAAAAAGAAAGGTCTCGAGATCCAGCTGGATTATAATGAAGATATTCCAGACCGTCTCTATGGTGACACCGTCCGTATCAGACAGGTCCTTGTCAATATAATGACAAACGCCGTGAAATATACTGATGAGGGTTCTGTAAAGTTGACCCTGGACTACCAAAAGACAAAGCGCGACGAGATCAATCTGGAATATCACTGCATCGATACCGGTATCGGCATAAAGGAAGAGGACATGTCAAAGCTGTTCTCTCCCTTTGAGCAGATAGAAAACGGCAACAGAAGCCGTATCGAAGGTACTGGACTTGGAATGTCGATCTCAAAGAACCTTTTGAACATCATGGGTTCGGATCTTAATGTAAAGAGCGAGTACCAGAAAGGCTCCGACTTTTCCTTCGTCATCCGCCAAAAGGTCTTCTCCTTCGAGCCGATCGGCCCCTACATGAAGGATATGAGGAAAAAAGGCCTCTCGGAAAGGATCCTGAAGGAGTCCTTCCATGCCCCGGATGCCATTATCCTCATAGTTGACGATATGGAGGTGAACCTGGCTGTCGCGAAAAACCTCCTGAAGCGCACGAAGATCAAGATCGATACAGCGCTTTCAGGTCAGGAAGCGATAAGGCTCTGTCAGGAAAAGAAATATGACATCATCTTCATGGATCACCGTATGCCCGGGATGGAAGGGACTGAAGCCATGAAAAAAATACATGAACTTCCTTCCGGAAACCCGAATGAGGAAACTCCGATCATCGTCCTTACGGCAAATGCCGTGGCGGGAAGCAGGGAAAAATTCATGGAAGAAGGTTTTGACGATTATATACCAAAGCCGATAAATCCGCCTGAGCTTGAAAAGCTTATAAAAGAGTTTCTGCCTCCGGAGAAGGTTTTATTGATAAATGAGGATGACGAGGCTCCTCCCGGAGTTGAAGCCCTCTCCCCCTTCCTTAAAGCACTTATTCATGATCCCGATATTGATGTAGTAAGCGGAGTCGCTTCCTGCGGTGGGAACGAGACCTATGAAAAGGTTCTAATGGAACTGTGCCAGACTGCAGGCGAAAAGATCGACATCATAAAACAGGATCTTGAGGAGGAGAACTACAAAGATTACACCATAAGGGTGCATTCCCTGAAGAGCACTGCCCGTCTTGCCGGGATCAATATCCTCTCCCGCCATGCAGCTTATCTTGAAAAATGCGGGGATACCCTTCGTACTGAAGAGATAATTCGAAAGACCCCCCGCCTGCTGAAGGAATACAAGAGGATCGCATCAACCATAGAGGAGGCGATCCCGAAGGAAGACCCCTCCGAAAAGAAGGAGATCACCGGGGAAATGCTGAAAGAAGCATATCAGGCGATATATGAAAGTGTGCTGGCCTTTGATTTTGACGGGGCCGACAACGTCATGGCAGAACTCCAACACTACCGTATACCGGAGGAAGAAGTGGAACGTTTCAACAAATTATCCCTTCTACTCACAAATGTGGATCATGACGGGATAGAAGCAATGTTTAGGGGCAGCAAGTAAGGTGGAAAAGAAAACAGACAATACAACAGTCCTCATTTCAAAGGGCTCCCTGTTCCTGGTAAACAACATCAGGGACACCCTCGCAAAAAGCGGATATAACGTCATTGATTCCGCGCCCGAGGTAGAGAGTCTTCAGGATCTTCGTACAGAATCGGATATCTTCATCTTCTATCTCGGCGATTTCATTGAAGAGACAAAGGAAGCCATTGTTTTTTTAAAAGACATGATCATAGAGGATGAAAAGGAGCTCTATCTGATCGGTTCGCCGGAAGAGATCAGCACCTTTTGCCGCTATGTCCCGAAAAACTATGTAAGGAAGGCTCTGGAGCGGCCTTTGAACGTCAAGGATCTCTTGACCGCACTTGAAGAAACTGAAGTAGATTCTGACAAGAAAAAATCAGTTCTGGTCGTAGACGATGACGGAACATATCTGCGTTCTGTCCATGACTGGCTTTCCGGAAAGTACCAGGTCGTAATGGTAAACTCCGGAATGAACGCTATCACATATCTTGGAACCCATACTCCGGATCTCGTATTACTTGACTACATGATGCCGGTCTGTGACGGCCCCATGGTCCTTGAAATGATGAGATCTGATTCAAACCTCGCGGACATCCCTGTCATATTCCTTACGGGAAAGAGCGATCGGGAAAGCGTGAGCAAGGTACTTGAAATGCGCCCCGCGGGCTATCTGCTCAAATCCATGAACCCTTACCAGCTCGTGAAGGCAGTTGAGCACTTCTTTGAACAGCAGAAGATCAAACCTCAGAAAAAGAAATGATAAAGAAACTCCTTAAAATAATAATCCCCATAGCGATCGCCTTTGTGGCCGCCCTTTTCATCGTGATCCTTCCTATGAGCACAGCATATTCTGTCTGCCATCCCAAAGGGCTTTCCCTGGAAGAAGAGATAGCTTTTGAAAAGGAAAACGGGCTTTGGGGAAACTTTGACTCCTATGAAAAGGAGGATTATCAAGCTTTGGGGAAGGATGGCTATGTTCTTCACTGCACTCTTGTTAAAAGCCAAAAAGCGTCAGACCGGTATGTGATAATATCCCACGGCTACAATTCAAACCGCTATGGAGCCGTAAAATATGTGGATGCTTACACCGCCCTTGACTTCAATTGCATAATATACGACATGAGAGGACATGGGGAAAACGAAAGAACCGTCTGTACCGAAGGGTACTATGAGGGCGAGGATCTTGACTGTCTCATAAAGGATACTTATGAAAGATTCGGAAGCGGCATACTCCTCGGGCTTCACGGCGAATCAATGGGGGCCGCCACAAGCCTCTGCAGTCTCGTTAAAAAGCCCGATGTGAAATTCGTCATTTCAGACTGCTCCTTCTCAAATCTTTACGACCTTATGAAATATAGTGCTGAAAAGCAACATCAGGGCTTTATGCTGCCGCTCGTAAACATGTGGTCCTCCCTGATCAACGGCTTTGATCTTCACGACACCTCTCCTGTTGATTCGATAGACAAAAGCACGGTACCTTTATGCTTTATCCACGGAACAGAGGATGATATCATTCCAAAAGAGATGAGTGAAATGCTCGCCGCTTCCTGCGATGGAGCCTCATATATACACTTTGTGCCCAAAGCCGGACACGCCCAGTCAAGAAAAGTCCTTGGAACGGACTCCTACTCGATGATCATACTTGGCTTTCTGTCAAGTGAAGAAATAATCGAAATGCCGGAAACGTAACGGCTGCTTTTAGAAAGAAGGTGTTTTAAATGTCTGAAGGAAAACAGCTCATCATCTCTATAGGAAGGGAATTCGGTTCGGGCGGTCACGAGATCGCAGAACAGATCGCAAATGATCTTTCTCTGCCCCTCTATGACTACAACCTGATGCGTGTGATTGCTGAAGAAAAGGAGCTTTCCGATTCAAAGACTCTGGAAAAATATGATGAACTCCCCCGCTTTCCGATAAACATCTCTGTCAGAGGCTATTCTTCTTCGCCGGAACAGAATTTCGCTATCATGCAGTTTAATTATCTTAAGGAAAAGGCTGCTGCCGGAGAATCCTTTGTCATCGTCGGCCGCTGCGCTGAAACCGTTCTCAAGGAGTTCAAGTGCCTCATCCCCATCTTCATTCTTGCGGATCACGACAAAAAAGTAGAGAGGATAATGAAGATATACCAACTCGACAAAAAGGAAGCTGAACGTACCGTAAGGGACCAGAACAAAAAGAGAAGGGCCTATCACAATTATTATTCTACCGCGAAATGGGGAGACTCAAGGCTCTACGACCTTTCCGTCAATTCCTCAAAGCTTGGACTGGAAAAAACAAAGAAATTGATCGAAGATTATATCGCTCAAAGAAGAGAGCTGCTCTGATGAGTAAACGTTCTGTCGTTTTTCTTGACCTCGATATGACTCTCTGGGACAAAGAGCTGATCATCCCAAAGAGCGCTGCTTCTTCGATAGAAAAAGCCATTGAAAAGGGAAACCTCGTCTTTTTAAACACCGGGCGAAGCCGCGGCAACACCCACTACAGGGATCTTGAGGCTCTCCCCTTGAGCGGGATGCTCTGTGCCTGCGGAGGTCATATAGAATACGAAAAAAAGATCCTGAAGGAGACCCTGGTTCCCTGGGAGACTGTGAAGAAAGCCCTCCACATATTCTCGGAAGAGCATATGCCGGTGGTTGTCGAGGGAAGGGATGCCCACTTTATGAACCGGGAAGATTTTGACAACGACCCTTATGTCAGCACTCTTTGGAAAAGGCTTGGTTCCTTTGCCCATACCCTCTCCGAGCTCTCGGAGAAAGACGCGGTAAACAAGTTTTCCTGTGATATCACGGCAAAGACAGACTTTTTCAGGGTTAAGTCCCTTCTTTCAGATGACTTTGATTTCATTGACCACAACGGCGTGGTGGTCGAGATAGTCCCCAAGGGGCTCTCCAAGGCAAAAGGGATACAGGATCTTCTTTCTTTCACAGGGGACGATCCTGAAAATGTCTTTGCCTTCGGCGATAGTATGAATGATCTTGAAATGATCGAAAGCGCGGCCCACGGAATAGCCATGGGAAATGCCGCTCCTCTCATAAAGGAAAAAGCCGACTTCGTGACGACTGACATCCACGAAGACGGCATCAAAAACGCTTTTCTGCACTTTGGTCTCATTTGAGACTTTATTTCTTTGGCGAACCAAAGGGTGTCCCTTCATAGTTCCACCCGGACATCGTAAGGTTCACGAATTCCACAAAATCGACCGTGTACATATGCCGTCCCAAAAAGTTATTGTAGAATCGGAAGACCGGATTCGCCTCTTTTTCACTCGACGAATACCAGGCTATACCTTCATCGGACCATCCTATACTCTTTAAGGAGTCCCTCTCCGAAGCATCACTTGTATAGAAATGCTCCCCGCCTCCACCGTTATTATAAAGCCTGTATACAGCATTATCCTCTTTTCCTTCCGAATAGCAGGAAAAAGCCGTGCCCTCATCATTCCAGCCAAGTTTCAAAAGGAAGTCTCTCTCCTTCTCATCATTTGTCAGAAAATGCTCGGATGAATTTGGATTGTAAACCCTGAATACCGGAAGTACTTCAGTGACCACAGGATCATTATTATCGAAGAAGACCTGCTTACTCCCCGAAGGATAGCATACAAGCTTCTGCTCGTAGCCATATCTTTCGGTAAGCAATTCATCCGCTATTTTTTGGGCATAAGTATAGCCCTCCTTCAAAGTGATGCAACTGTCCAGATCGCTATCGGCAGGCATTGAGTCTGTCCACCCCGTCATATATTCGTAGCCGGTGCCTTCCAGAAGTCCAATGGTCATGACCCCGCCATAATAATAACTGCCGTTCCTTTTTACCGGTATGAGATAGGAATACTCTCCCTTTTTCGTCGCGCAAATAAGATAATAATCAGAGTCCCTGAACTCTCCCGACATAGCCTTCGGAAGAGACTCATCCTCTTTTGCATAAGCCCCTTCAGAAAAGATACCTGCAACACTTTCTAAAAAGCCTTCCTCCTCAGCGTCAGTCCTTATCATATGAAGATCATTATCCGTGCTTTTATCAACACTAAGTCCCTGAGTCTGAACAAAGGCTCCTGACCCGCAGCAATCCAATATCAGTGCCTTCTTCCCCTTATATTTGTCAAAAAGCTTCTTCAGCTCGCTGACGGCATAATAATCAATACCATTTCCGCTCTTGTCCAAAAAACAGAGCGCGCCGTCATAATACTGCTGGCTTGAAAAACTATCCTTCGCTGCAACCGCACCGTGTCCGGAATAATAAAACAGCGTCAGATCGTCGCCGTCAGCCTTTGAGAAAACCTTAGCCACTGCCTTTTCCATATCTTTCTTTGTGCTGTTCAAAATCTTTGAAACCTCAGCATAAGGGGCCTTTAATGTCTTCAGCATATCCTCCATGGAATCTGCGCAGTACTGAGGGCCGTTCAATTCATCCTTCGTACCGGGATAGGTATTTCCGATGATGACTGCCCTGTATGTCACGACACCGTCCGAAGCCGAAACAGCCTTTACGGGGATTATAGGAAGGGACAAAGTAAAAAGTACTGCCACCATAAGAAGTGGCAGCAGCATTCTTTTTATTTTACTTTTTGATACTTTTTCAGATCGCTTCACCATCAGCATAGTACTCTCTCAATGCAAGGGCTATGAGCTTTGAGAATATCAAAAGATAATTTGCATCCTCAGCGCCCCATCTTCTGTTGTTTGACTTCAAAGTATGCTCAAAGGAAAACACCCTTACGGGCTTCCCTTCTCTACCTTTCTCAAGATAAAAGGCAACGGCTCCTATGCGCCTCTCATTTGCCCATTCATATATCAGCGGATCCTTTTCCTGACAGAGCTCGACCCTGTCTATCATCATTATCCCGTTCTGGTCAAAGCTATAGCTGTTCATAATGCCCTCGGCAACCTCCTCAGGCATCGCATCATTCCCGTCCTCAGCCGTAGAATAGACGCAGGGAAGCCCCGGTCCCGAAAAGATCCTGACCCCGTCCAAAAGCATTACATCGGAAAGTTCCTTAAGCGCCGGAGTGACAGCACCCCTTCCAAGGCCGATGATACCTTCCGTTACATCCGAGATCATCACAGCGAGAAGCTGCGTTTGCCCCTTCGTATGTTTGGCTGCAGAATCAGCTTTGGGAAGTTCAAAACTGGCGTGCATCTCCTCACGATAGATGATATACCTGTTTCTGCCCTTTGCCTTTCCGATGTAAAGGGCCTTCCAAAGCTTTTCAAAAAGGACGTCATAATCTGTCCCGTTAAGAGGTGCGGATACCGTCCCTATTGTGAGAGTCAGATGGCAATCGGATTGGATGGAAAGGACCTCCCATTCGAAATTCTTTTTGACTTCCGTGAAAAGTCCCCTTATATCATTCTCTTCCATTCCGGAAACACACATGAAGAACTGGTCTCCTCCGAAGCGGCCTACCGCCCCGCTTGAACCGACTGCGCGAAGGATGCATTTGGAAAGCGCTCTGATGACCTCGTCACCAAAGCTTCTCCCGTAATTGTCATTGACCTCTTTAAATTCATCGATGTCAAAGATGGCGATCCATACCCATTCGTCATCCTTCATCTCTGAAAGGGTCTTTATTGCATAGGCCTTTATCGCCTCCTTGTCATAGACACCCGTAGCCTGATCCTTGTCACTGGAAGCCATTGCAGAGATAACGGGGGTCTTTGAGTCCTCCTTTACGTTCATTACAAAGCCGTTTATAAACCGCTCTCCGCCTTGCGATATGACATTGGTTCCGGAAAACTGCATGAGCTTCGTTGTCTCATCATCTGAAAAGAACGATGTATGGAAGGTCACACTGCAATTTTCAACTGAAGATTCAAGGATAGACTGAAAAGAAGCCACCTTTGCCTTGTCATCCTCGGGCACGAATTGTTCTATCTGCACATCAACCCAGGCAGAAAGAAGATTGTCAAACAGGATCTTTTTTTCATTATTCTCATAGGAGAAAAATGAAATATTTCCGGAGTCCCTGTTGTACTTGAACAGGAAAAAGCCCATACCCGTGACGAAATCCTCATACTCAAAGAGCCGTGACTTAAACTCCCTCGAACGCTCCTCGGAAAGATAGACATCGCTCGCCCTGAACTGTACGCACCTGACGCCGGAATCTTCTGAAAGTGAAAGATTGATATGGAACGGAGAAAAGACGCCATCCGGACGTTCGAGAGATATGAGCATATCCTCCTCAAAACCGGAAATAAGGACGCGTTCGCAGGCATCTTTGAAAAAGTCCGCGTCAAACTCCATCATTATGTCCGTGATCTGCTTATCGGCCCTGTTGCCAAGGAATGCCTTGCATGCCCGGTCTGCATACTGCATATAAAGATCGTTGTCGACTGCTCCGCAGAAAAACGATAAGTCTTCCATATGAGCCTCCTCATAAATAAAAAGCATATTTACGTGCTATATCTTATCACAAAATAAAGGATAAAAATAGAAAAAAATGGACCCCCGGGGGTCCAATTATACTCTTGACACATGGTGTACTATGCGTTATAGTACACTTACTCGAGTAAAAGATAAACAAGCCTGAATTGTTTACAGGAGGTGAGAATCCAAGATGCCTGAAATAGATTACCGCGATCCGCGGCCAATATATGAGCAGCTTGCAGGCGTTTTTGAAAGCCTGATCCTGAGCGGTGCTTTGGAAAAAGGCTCTCAGATGCCATCTGTCCGCGATACGGCAGCACGCTTTTCCTTGAACCCGAACACCGTGCAGAAGGCCTTTTCAAAGCTTGAAGAAGACGGTTTCATCTATGCCGTGAAAGGGCGGGGAAACTATGTTGCTGAAAAGGAGCCTATTCTCCTGAAAAAACAGGATCTCTTCCTTTCTGAGTTCAGAAAGACCGTATCAAAGGGAAAAGAGCTAATGATCAGCGAAGAAAGAATGGAAAAAGCCCTTCATGAAGAATTCAAAGGAGGCAAAAAGGATAATGATTGAAATAAAAAATGTCACAAAGCACTTCTCGGAAGGTTCAGTCGCAGCGCTTTCAGATGTCTCGCTTACTATAGAAGACGGTGACATCTTCGGCCTTATAGGCACAAACGGCGCCGGAAAGTCCACTCTCCTTCGGATCATGTCCGGAGTGCTGAAGCCCGACTCGGGTGAAGTCCTTATCGACGGTGAGAATGTTTTTGAAAATGATAATGTAAAAAGAAACCTCTGCTTCATCCCGGATAATGTTTATTTTGCGCCCAACGAAACGCCAAAGAGTGCAGCGGAGCTGTTTGAAGCAGTCCATCCCGCATTTGATAAAAAGCGCTTATTTTTACTTCTTCAAAAGCTTTCCCTTGATCCGGAGAGGCGGATCAATACTTTTTCAAAAGGAATGAAGCGACAGCTTTCTATCCTGCTCGCCCTCTGCGCAGGAACGAAATACATCTTCTTCGACGAGACCTTCGACGGACTCGATCCCGTGATGCGGCAGACCGTGAAGGGCGCCATCGTTTCAGATGTTTGCGATGAAAAGATATGCCCTGTCATCGCTTCCCACAACATGCGTGAGCTTGAGGATATCTCAGGCTCGGTGGGACTTTTGCACAAAGGCGGTGTCCTGCTCTCGAACAGCCTTGACGATATGAAGTTAAGTGTCCAGAAGGTTCAGGTCGTGATGAAGAACAAAGAAGACCTTGAAAATCTCCTTTCAGAACTTGACATTGTTTCAAAAGATACCATGGGTTCAGTAAACATCCTTATCGTCCGCGGCAGCCATGATGACATCATGTCAAAAGTTAATTCCTATGCTCCCGTCTTCGCTGAGTCAGTACCCCTTACCCTTGAAGAGGTCTTCATCTCTGAAACGGGTGCGGGCGGTTATGATCTCAAGGATCTTTTCGTTTGATGAAAGGAGCTTCCATAATGAATACAAAAAAATTATTCTCAAAGCTGATGAAGGAAAAGCTCTGGCTCTTTCTTCTGATATTGACAGTAGGCTTTTTCTTCTTTCCCGTGAGGGTTATCTTCCTAAGGCAAACGATACTTGCCGGTACAGAGCAAGGGATGACACCTGATTTTGGCCTTGTTACCTCTGCCCTTGGTATCAGCGCTTCAGGTTTGGACAAGTTCCTTCTGATGCTCCTTGTAGTGATCGCTGCCTTCATAGCGGCGGGGGTCTCCTTCCATTATCTTCATGATGTGAGCAGGACGGATTTCTGGATGTCGCTTCCCATCAAAAGAAAGAAGCGCTTCCTTCTCCATATGCTTTCAGGAGCACTTTCTGCCA
>OMRF01000102.1 GCA_900313435.1 uncultured Lachnospiraceae bacterium
CCAAGCCGAACTGGATCCTCTTTGTGATCGCCGTGATCCTGATAGTTGTAGATATTGTCGTATTCGGACCGGGGATATGGTTTGTCTAAAGGAAAGAAATATCCCGCCTGTGCCCTGCGGGGCATAGGCGGGATACATTATTTATACGCTGATGTGATCAATTTCTCACCCCATTGCCTTCTTCAGCACTTCCTTTACTGCCTCCTTCAGGGTGGACGTTTCTTTTGAGATCGAACTCTTCCACTTTCCTTCGCCGGTCTCTTCGATCGTTATCTTTTTGTGGAGCGAGAGAACGAGCAGACCGTTCTTGTTGACTGAGACATGCATCTCCTCGCTGTCGGAGCCAATGATCACGGCTATGTACGCAACGCGTACTATCAGTTTCTGCTCATTCTTTTCATGCTTCTTGAAACATTTTTCCGCATCGCCTTCAAATACGATGTTCCCTGTCTTTTGTAAAAGTTTGATCTCCTGGTCTGTCATGCTCATTGTTTTATTTCTCCTTCCTTCAATAAGGTAGTTCCGTTCGTTAAGCCTAGAGCTGCGCTTTTACCCCCACGTCTTCACGGTCTGGTCCATCAGGAAAGCCACGAGCGGCGAGAGTTCCTCATTCCTGTCCCAGGCCTCGAGAGCCGAATAATAGGACTTCCTATCCTCCTCATGAATAATGATGATGGGATGGTTGTGGAAGGCAAGGATATAATTCATGAAAAGCCGCCCCGTCCTTCCGTTTCCCATAGCGAAGGGGTGAATATTCTCTACCTTCGCATGAAAATATGCAGCTCCCGTAAGGATGCGCTCGCTGTCGATATCGGGGACTTCCGCCATAAGGGCGGAAACCTCCGCGGGGACGTCATTAGGAGCAGCCCCCACCTCAAGGCGTCCCGTGACGTATTCATTCTTCTTATACTGCCCCGGACGCTCGCCCTTTCTCCAGCGTATCTCGTCATAGATGTTCAGCGTCAGGAGCCTCTGGAGCTCGCACAGCATCTTCTCATCCGGCGCTATATGGCGCGCGTAGGATGAGAGAAAATATTCATATGCGATCTTTGAATTCCTGATCTCGTAGAGGTTGAAAAGATGCCCCGTGTAGTTTGAAACGCTGTCGCTCTCGAAGACATCCTTCACATCCTTCAATGTGATATTCTCATTTTCAAGTCTTGAGGAATGATAGGCCATCTCTGCGGCCTGCTCCCCGATAGCAAGGGAAAGCTCGCCCTCATCCGCGATGCAGCGCGAACACCACTCGTCAACTATCTCTTCATAGGTCTTTTTCATCTAAATCCCCCCTTTACTTGCCGTTTTACAGCTTCCCTGCCGGGAAATTAAGCTTGGTAAGATCCGTATCCGAAAGATAATCCTCCATCAGCCTAGCCTCTGCAAGGGTCATTGCAGGAGATATCTTGGAGTTCGTCTGCTCCGGATACTTGATATCCCTTACGAAGGCGACGATCATATTTCTGATGCCCTCTCCCTTCAGGGTGTAGAAGAACCTTCTGTTATCATTCGGGTCCTCGTATCTCACTTCAAAATAATCCGTCTTCCACCAGGGCGCCGGCACGTAGATATAACCCTTGGTACCGGTGATGACGAGTTCGCCCTCGGACTTCACACCCTTTCCCACCTTGATGGAGGCGACGGCATTTTCATATTCAAAATCTATCTTTGTGAAGAGGTCGAAGTGGTTTCCTCCGTATGCAGACAGGATGTGCTTTTTTTTGTAGCCTGTCCCGAGGATCCTGTGCACGGCGAGTATCGCGGCAGGTCCCCACCCAAACAGACTTCCATTCAGCGGAAGATCACTCTCAGGGATGCTGATATTGGAATTCAGGGAGGTAATGGTGGCATCAACAGAAACAACATCCCCTATCACTCCGCCCTTCAAAAGAAGGAGCATGCGGTTGAAGGCCAGCGAATAAGCGGTCTTGATCGCTTCGGTAAGGATGAGACCCTTTTCCTTTGCGAGACGAAACAGCTCGTCAGCCTCTTTCACGGAAAAGGTCAGGGGTGCCTCAACTATCACATGCTTATCCTTCTGAAGCGCGAGCTTTGTGATCTCATAATGCTCGGCTGCGGAGGCCGTTATGTATATCGCATCGGAAACGTCGAGGATCTCCTCTTTGTCATAGGTCAGAAGATAGTTCGAGTCATCCCCTGAGAGATGGGCGTCCTTGAACATCTTTGCGGCCTGGGCCCTTTCGGAGATGGTGACCTTGTCACCCTCGCTGACATTATCTTTCGAGAAGCAGAGGCCGGTGAAGTTCACTCCCGTAACGAAGGAACCCTCACGGATGAACTTTTCCTCCACGACCCCGGCACCGCCTATTACCCCGATAGAGAGATGGTCCTCCTCCTCTCGTATATCGGAGCTTGAGATACCCTCAGTACGGGGCAGATAGATGACCTGGCAGTATTCATTCAGATAATCATATTTTCCGACCCAGTCGGAGCCCAGAGTGAAGATGTCCACGTTGTAGCGCTGGATATCGTCTATCTTCTGGCCCTCGTACTCTTCAACTATGATCTCATCGGCAATGCCTGTCGCCCGGACACCCGCGATCCGCTCCATCAGGGACTGGTGGACATTGACCTTCCCGCGGTTCATGTCAAAATCCTCCGCGGTCACTCCGACTATGAGATAATCCCCGAGTGCCTTTGCCCTCTCGAGGAGTCTCCTGTGCCCGTAGTGGAGCATGTCAAAGGTGCCGTAGGTTATTACTTTTATCATATAATGTGCTTCCCCCTGCTGCCGACCGCAAAATAACGTATTTATTATAGCATATATACTTGTATCATGAGAAAAAAAAATAAGCCCCCTTCCGGGGGCAAGTGCAATCCTTTATGAGGCCTGAACTTCAAATTTCTTTCTGTCGAATTCGTTGTCTACCTTTTCGATCTTTGCTCCGAGGGTCTTCAGCTTTTCCTCAAAGCATTCATAACCACGCTGTATATAGTGGATATCATCCACCACCGTGATGCCGTCAGCCGCAAGTCCGGCTATGACAAGCGCCGCGCCGGCACGAAGATCCGGAGCAGACACTACAGCACCCGTATATCTTTGCACACCCGTGATTATCGCGATATTGCTCTCGATCCTGATCTCAGCCCCCATGCGGGCAAGCTCGCCCGTATACTTGAACCTGTTCTCCCAGATCGATTCCGTGACCGTCGATACGCCGTTTGAAAGCCCGAGGACCACGGTCATCTGGGGCTGCATATCCGTAGGAAAACCGGGATAAGGAAGGGTCGTGACGGAGGTGGGCTGAAGCACGGTGTCGGTTGAGACCACCCTTACAGAATCGTCATATTCGATTATCTCACAGCCCGTCTCAAGAAGCTTCACCGTCGTAGCTTCAAGGTGCTTCGGGATAACGTTTCTCACAACGATATCGCCATGGGTGGCAGCGGCCGCGAACATGAAGGTTCCTGCCTCTATCTGGTCGGGAATGACGGAATACTCCGTGCCATGAAGACGGGGAACGCCCGTGATCCTTATGACGTCGGTACCCGCGCCCCTGATGTTCGCTCCCATGGAATTCAAGAAGTTCGCCACATCGACGACATGGGGTTCCTTTGCGGCATTTTCAATGACTGTCCTGCCCTCAGCGAGGGTTGCGGCCATGAGGATATTGATAGTGGCTCCGACCGAGACCTTGTCAAGGTAGATATGAGCTCCGAAAAGCTTCTTTGCCTCGGCAGAGATCAGGCCGTAGCTTACATCGACCTTCGCGCCAAGCGCCCTAAAGCCCTTCAGATGAAGGTCTATGGGCCTTGAGCCTATGGCGCAGCCGCCGGGAAGCGCTACCTCAGCCCGTTTGAACTTTCCGAGCAGCGCTCCAAGAAGATAATATGAAGCCCTGATCTTCTTGATATATTCATAATCCACGTTCAGCGTCGTGATACATGACGCGTTAATGATCACACGATGTGCCTCGGGACGCTCGATATGGGCTCCTATGCCCTCAAGCGCTGTGAGCATCACGTTGATGTCCCTGACATCCGGGAGATTGTCGATGACGACCGTATCGTCAGTCATGGCTGCTGCTGCCAGTATCGCAAGAGCCGCGTTCTTCGCGCCGCCGATCTCAACCTCTCCAAAGAGCGGTTCCCCGCCCCTCATCACAAACTGTTCCATTGTCCCTCCGTAATTTCACGGTTTGAAGGAGTGTTTTATGTTATTATTTCGCTGATTTCTGGGTAAAGGATACATCCTGAAGCGACTCCTTTTCCCAGAGCTTTTCATCCAAAGTAAAGGTGTAACTTCCCTTCCATCCTTCAACGACCTCATTGTAACGGGTACTCTTTGCGGATGAGATAAGGACTGATTTCTTGTTTTCGGTGGCTTCCTCATCGAGGAGCTTGTCCATCCTGACGACATAATAACCATCAGAGCCCTCAATGACCTTTGATATCTCGCCTTCCTTCAGGTTCTTTGACTCATTGATGACATTCTCGGGAAGTATCATACCTTCAAAGGTTGTATCAGCCTTTGTATATGAGAATGACTTGACATCGGCCGAAAGCTCGGCAGCCTTTGTTTCATAGTTTGCTGCGCCGGCAGCGGCAAGATCCTCCGCGTTTTTCTTCGCGGCGGCCTTATCCTCATCGGACATGGGTGTTTCGGTACCGTCAGAACCCGTAGTTCCTTCAGTCGAGAACTTGACATAGGAAATGGTGGATTGCTCAGTCTCAGCGGCGGTGAAATTCGTATTCGCTTCCTTGTAGATCTCGTTCTGAACCTTTATAGCGTAAGCCATATTCGTGAGGAATTCAACGGCATATTCCTTTGAACCGCCAAGTTTTGAAAGGCCGTTCTCGGTATTCGCATCCAGGAACTGCTGCGAGTACTCTTCTATCTTTGCGTTGTCATCATCTGAAAGCGTGACGGAATAATCCGAAGCATGCTGTCTGATAACCCACTGTTCCTCGATCTGGGAGATGACCTGATCCTTGACATTTTGCTCCAGGTTCGTGCCGTTCTGCTGAACATCGGTATTCCACATCTCGGAACCGTAATAAGACTTATAATTAATGTCGTACTGTGCCTGATAATACTTCGCGACAAAGTTCGCGTAACCGTATTCTATGGTGTCTCCCGTATCAATCTTTATAAGGGCGGCCTTGGGGTTTGCTCCGCAGCCTGTCATCATAAATGTGAGTGCAAGCGCGGCCGCTGTCACTCCTGCTGCCGCCTTCTTCTTTGAAAACATTACTACCTCCGAAAACCTATTCTCTTGAACAACTAAAAGATTATAGCTTTATTGACATCAGTTCGTCAACTATCTTCCACGGGATCAAAGCGATTTCATCTTTTGAAAGCCTTGAGTTCTTCCCAGCGTCAAATTCGAGGGTCGGCTTCTTTTGTTCGGGTTCGAACGAAAGATAGGGCTTATTTTTTTCAATAAGCTCCGGGATCCGCGCCACATCAAGGGCCGCTCTTTCATACAGTCCGAACCTGAAGACTTTTCCTATCTGTTTAATGTCCGTAACATAGGCATCATGGGCACGACCGCGAAGGATCGCTATATCCATAAGCCCCGTCACTTCTCCCGGGATATCCCCGAACCTGTCTATGAGTTCGTCCGTCACTTCTGACCTGTCTTCATCATCTCTGATGCCGGCGATCCTCTTGTAGGCTTCGAGCTTCTGCCCGGGATCTTTGATATAATCGTCCGGTATGAAAGCGTCTATGGAAAGGTCTATAGATGTGTCAAAGGAAGACAGTTCGCCCTCACCCTTTTCCATAGCCACCGCCTCCGAGAGCATCTTCACGTAAAGGTCATAGCCAACGGCCGCCATGTGCCCGCTCTGTGCCTCTCCGAGAAGGTTCCCCGCGCCTCTGATCTCAAGGTCTCTCATTGCCACCTTGAAACCGCTGCCGAGCTCGGTAAACTCCCTGATGGCCGAAAGGCGCTTTTCCGCCACCTCCTTTAAGATCTTGTCCTTTGTGTACATGAGAAAGGCATAGGCGGTGCGGTTTGAGCGGCCGACACGTCCTCTCAGCTGATAGAGCTGTGAAAGCCCAAGCCGGTCGGAATCATGGATAATGATGGTATTAACATTTGAGATATCAAGCCCGATCTCTATTATCGTTGTGGAAACTAGAACATCGATCCGGCGGTTGATGAAGTCTGACATTATGTTTTCAAGCACTGTCTCCTGCATCCTGCCGTGGGCATATTCAACGTTCGCATTAGGCACGAGCTCTTTTATTTTGTCCGCCACATCAGCGATATCCCTTATCCTGTTTATGACATAATAGACCTGGCCGCCCCTGGCCAGTTCGCGTTCTATCGCCTCCCGGACTATCTCAGGCGAGCGCTCCATCACAAAAGTCTGGATGGGAAGCCTCTCCTCCGGGGCTTCGGAGAGAAGGCTCATATCCCTGATCCCCACAAGGCTCATGTGAAGGGTCCTGGGGATCGGGGTCGCCGAAAGCGAGAGCACATCGACATTCCGCCGAAGCTTCTTGATGGTCTCCTTGTGGCGAACGCCGAAGCGCTGCTCCTCATCTATGATCAGAAGACCGAGATTCTTGAAGCTCACATCACTTGAAAGTACCCTGTGAGTTCCTATCACCACATCACAGGTCCCGTCAGAAAGCTCTTTTGCGGTCTTTTTGTTTTCAGCGTCAGTGCAAAAGCGGCTCATCATTGAAACGGAGACCGCGAAATCATCCATCCTCTCCTTGAAGGTGTTGTAATGCTGCTCACAGAGAATGGTGGTCGGGCAGAGGTATACGACCTGTTTCCCGTCGAGCACCGCCTTCATCGCGGCGCGGAGAGCCACCTCTGTCTTTCCGAAGCCCACGTCGCCGCAGATCAGGCGATCCATGATCTTGTCGCTTTCCATATCCCTTTTTACGTCCTCGATGGCAGCCATCTGGCTCTCGGTCTCCTCATAGGGGAAGGTGTCCTCAAACTCGCGCTGTGCTGTCCCGTCTTTGCTGTAGGCAAAGCCCTTTTCATTTTGACGCGCTGCGTATAATGACACGAGATCCTTCGCGACATCAGTGACTGCCGCCCTGACCCTTGCCTTGGTCTCGCCCCACTCCTTTGAATTCAGGGAATTAAGCTTAGGTTTGGTGCCCTTTTCCCCCGAGATGGTGTATTTTCCTATCCTGTCGAACTGGGTCGCCGGGATATAAAGAGTGTCGCCCTTTGCGTAGCTTATCTTGATACAGTCCTTAAGGATACCCATGGCTTCGATCTTTTCCATACCGCCATAGATCCCGAGGCCGTAGTTTTCATGAACCACATAATCCCCGATGGAAAGATCGGTAATTGCCCGAAGTCTCTCGCCCCCCGTAAAGCGCTTGATACGCCGCCTTTCAGAGCTCTTCAGCCGGCCGAAGATATCATTTTCGGAAATGAAGACAAAGCCCGCCGTATCAAAGATGGCACCGGAAATAAGGCTTCCGACCGTAACTACGACCTCGCCCTCGACCATGTCCTTATCCCGTTCCTCAGTGAAGGAGCAGTTAACCCCGTTGTCCCGCATATCCTCCGAAAGCTTCTTTCCACGGGTCCTGGAGGGGCAGACAATGACAGTCTTCCACTTATTCTTTCTGAATTTCAGGACATCCTTCAAAAACAAAGGGAAATCCCTTCTGTACGAGACTATTCCCTCCGTATGTATGAAAAAGCGGGCCTTGATATCAAGCCCACCCTTTTTCGCCGTAAGATCAAGCATAGAGAGAGCAAGCCCCCTCTTTGCGTTGAGCTTTGAGATCATCTCTCCGGCTGTAAAGATAAGGTTTTTCTGAAGGGGCATAGAGTCCCCTGTCTCGATCCGCCTCTCAGTCGCAGCCAAAAACTCCTCTGCCGTAAGGGAAAGGGTCTCCTCTATCCTTCCGGGCTCATCTATGATGATAAGGTCGTCCTCCGAAAACCAGTCGAGTATCGATACGGCATCAACCGGAAAATAGGGAAGATAAGTCTCTATCACGGAGTCCGAAAGGCTCTGTTCATCGCCGTCGTCAATGGTAATAAGCTTTTGCTTCAGTCTGAAGGCTTCCTCTGTCTTCTGGGCGCTGTAAAGCTCCTCATGGCGCGCCTTCATGGCATTAATGAGGTTTCTCTTTCCTTCGTCCTTCATATCCCTTGTCAGGACGAATTCACCCGCGGGGCAGATCTCAAGGCTTTCGATCTTTTCTATCGATTTCTGGGACTCAATATCAAAAAGCCTGATGGAATCAATCTCATCGCCGAAAAACTCTATCCTCGCGGGATGGGATGCGGAAAGGGGAAATACATCGACTATTCCGCCTCTTGATGCGAATTCTCCGGCCCCCTCCACCTCGGCCACGTTCTGATAGCCGTTCTTCACGAGAAAAAGAAGGAGGGCGTCTTCTTCGACAGTCTGCCCCACCTCAAGTGAAAGAAAGCCCTTCTTCAGCTCATCCCTCCCGGAAAGCCTGTTAAGAAGCGCCTCTGCCCCGGCAAATACAGTGAGGGGCTCATCTGAAAGAAGGCGGGAAAGGACACTCACCCTCTCCTTTGTAATGGAATTTGAACGAAGATCAGACTCGTAGAAAAGAAAATCCTTTGAAGGGAAGAAAAGAGCGTTTTTGTCAAAGCACTTATACTCCTCGGCTCTCTCCTTTGCCCTTTTTGAGTCGGCGCAGATGATAAGACAGCGCGAAAAGCCGCCTGACATAGCGTATGAAACTATGCCTTTGGCGGATTCCGTGATGCCGGAGATCGATATTATCTTTTTTCGTTTATCCAGGAGCGCGTCACGCGCTGTCTTTGCTTCGGAGAGCGAGAGCACGCACTCCCTGAACAGGTCTGCCATCTACTACCTTCACGTCCCGCCGTTGAAACGGCACATGGCTTCATCAACACCGTATCCGATAATGACCTCAACCGCGTCGGCGGCCCGCTCAAAGGCGCTTTCAAGCAGGGGTCTTTCATCCTTTCCGTTTCGTCCCAGGA
This sequence comes from uncultured Lachnospiraceae bacterium, assembly GCA_900313435.1. Lineage (GTDB taxonomy): Bacteria > Bacillota > Clostridia > Lachnospirales > Lachnospiraceae > RUG306. The sequence goes on from OMRF01000102.1 coordinate 8,937, forward strand.
CAAAGGATACCATGTCCTGCCCGACAGGAGGCTTTCCCACGCCTATCCTGAGCCTTATGAAATCTTCGCTCCCGCAATGCTTAATGATATCCTTGAGGCCGTTATGCCCGCCTGCAGAGCCCTTTTTCCGGATCCTGATGCGCCCGGCATCAAGGGCCACGTCATCCGAGATCACGATGAGATGCGAGGCAGGATCTTCCCGGTAATAAGAAAGGAGCGGTCCTACCGCTTCCCCGCTCAGATTCATGAATGTCTGGGGTTTTATCAGTAATACTTTCTCGCCGGAGATGACGCATGTCCCCGTCTTTGCCTTACATTCGCTTTTTGAAAGCTTGACAGAATACCTCTTTGCGATCACATCTATCGCGTCAAAGCCGATATTGTGTCTTGTGTGCCTGTATGAAAGGCCCGGATTCCCAAGTCCCGCTATCAAATACATAGTCCATTCCTTTGCCGCTTGACAAAATCGAGTAGGGGAAAACATCCCCTACTCGAATGCACCATTGCCATATTAAGAAA
>OMRF01000029.1 GCA_900313435.1 uncultured Lachnospiraceae bacterium
CATCATAAGCAGCTGCCATGGGAAAGATCGCATCGGTTGTCCCCGCAATGATGATGGTGATCACAAGCTGAATATTCTCTATGACTGTAGAGTTACTTATACCCATAGTTCCGGCATTTTCGCAAAGAACAAGATTCTGTACCACCAGCTGAACCGCAAACATAGCATACATTACCGCTTCTGCCATACCGGGTTTAAAAATATCCACGATCGAAGGATCTCCGGGGACTTTTTTTAACGAGACTATCCTGCACAGCCTGTCGGGTCTCCTGAAGTGCAAAAGATAGACCAGACAGCAGCAGAAGGAACCAAACACTGTTCCGAATGCAACAATCTCTATTCCCTGATGAAATACGTAAACACCCACAAAATCAATTATGATATTGACAATGGCCCCTGTAATGTCTCCGGCCATGGCCAGTGTCTGGTTATTATCGTTTGCCAGGATATAGTCGCCGGCGAAGTTTAACACCTGAAAGACCGAGCCTGCCAGGATCACCACCATATATTTCATGGCGTAAGGATAGTTCTCTTGAGTTGCACCCAAAATCCTCAGGAGCGGGTCTGCGAAAACAATGCCCAATACGCTTAAAACGACAGATACAACCACCATAATAAGCAGGCTTCTGGTAAAGATCCTGCCTGCTTTAGCCTTTTCACCGCTTCCGGAGCATCGGGACAGCATAACTCCGCATCCGATCCCCCCGAGGGCGGCAATGATATTGAAAATGTAATCAATGGGCCCCACGGTTGCGATAGCAGCCAGGGCGGCCTCATCTCCCATGGAATTGGCAACGCATATTCCGTCCACAACCGGTGCCATCTGGGCGAAGATCATTCCGACCATAGGGGGAAATATGTATTTTAAACTGCTGCGCTTTATAAAACGATTCTCATATTTGTATTGGATCATTTCCATCACTCTCCCAGACTCATTTATCACAAAATTCCGAACAGCTGATAGTCCGTCTTCCCCACACACGTAAGTATAAGCTCTGCCGCCAGGTTTCCCGTTTCATTTCTGGTATCGAGAAGAGGATTGGTTTCAACCATGTCTATTGCCAGAAGCCGGTCAGTGTCCGCAAGGATCTCGCATACGATAAAGCCTTCTCTGTTGGTCATGCCGTTCATCACAGGGGTTCCCACTCCCGGAGCATTACCGGGATCAAGAGCGTCCATGTCGAAGCTTAAATGGATCCCCTTTGTGCCATCCCCGGCTATCCCAATGGCTTCCTCCATTATCTTTCTGATGCCGAAATGATGGATATCGCTGATAGCGAAAACATTTACCCCTTTTTCCTTAAGCTTTTTTGTCTCCAGGGGGTCTAAATCCCTTGCCCCGACAATGGCGATCTTTCGGGGATCGACCCTCGCCCCGGCAAACCTGACTATTGAGTCCGGCCCGCATCCGCATACGGCTGACAGGGGCATTCCATGGATATTCCCTGTCGGGGTTATGGTATCATCATTGAAGTCACCATGTGCATCCACCCAGATCACTCCGATCTCTCCGAAATGCTGTGCGGTGGCCGAAACAGAGGCCGCGGCAATACTGTGGTCACCTCCCAGGATGATAGGGAAGGCTTCATCCTCATGTATCCTTAAAACTTGCTTAAAAAGCCGCTCATTGGCTTCATTTACCTCTTTTTCATAGCGTAAGGCTTTATTCTCACCTTCCGAGGTGGCCACCATGGGCACGATATCCCCGTAATCCCTGACATTATGTCCCGTCTCCTGAATTTTTCGGATCAGCCCGGAATGACGTATGGCCAACGGCCCCATATCCACGCCCTTTCGGACAGCACCAAGATCCATCTGTGAACCTACAATCCCAATTTTTTTCTTCATAATAATTCTCCGTTGTTCTGCTATATTTTGAGGTCTGACTATCAATACTATGTTTGCGGGTTTTGATTCTTTATTCGAGTTCTATCGTTCCAGGCGGTTTGCTGGTAAGGTCGTAAAATACCCTGTTCACGCCGCGAACCTCGTTAATTATCCGGCTCATCACGGTGTGAAGTATCTCGTAAGGTATTTCGGAAGACTCGGCCGTCATAAAATCGGAGGTGATCACGGCGCGGAGAGCTATTGCGTGATCGTAGGTCCTCTCGTCTCCCATAACTCCGACGGAGCGCACATTGGTAAGTGCGGCAAAATACTGGTCCGGCATCCACGCGGGCCGCTCACCTGATCTTTCGACTGCCTTTCTTATCTCTTCACGGAAGATGAAGTCGGCTTCCTGCACTATCCTGACTTTCTCCTCTGTCACTTCTCCCATTATCCTCACTCCAAGGCCGGGACCCGGGAAGGGCTGTCTTGACACAAGCTTCTCAGGAATAGAAAGCTTTCTTCCGACCTCCCTCACCTCGTCCTTGAAAAGATTTCTCAAGGGTTCCACCAGCTCCTTGAAATCCACATGTTCGGGAAGTCCGCCAACATTGTGATGTGATTTGATAACGGCGGATTCCCCACCGAGTCCCGATTCCACAACGTCAGGATAGATAGTACCCTGAGCAAGGAAATCAACGGCGCCTATCTTCTTTGCTTCCTCCTCGAATACATCTATGAAATCTTTGCCTATGATCTTTCTTTTCTGCTCGGGATCGGTGACACCGGAAAGATCCTTTAAGAACCTGTCCTTTGCGTTTACCCTTACGAAATTAAGGTCAAAGCTCCCTTTTGGTCCGAACACCGCTTCGACCTCATCCCCCTCATTCTTTCGAAGAAGACCGTGATCTACAAAGACGCATGTAAGCTGCCTTCCGATGGCTTTCGAAAGAAGGGCCGCGAGAACTGATGAATCCACCCCTCCGGAAAGAGCAAGAAGAACCTTCTTATCACCTATCCTGTCCCTAAGCTCTTTTATCGTCCTTTCCGAAAAAGCGCCCATCTCCCAGGTTCCCCTGGTATCACAGATATCCCGGACAAAGTTTTTTATCATGGTCTTTCCATAAGGAGTATGAAGGACCTCGGGATGAAACTGGAGTCCGTAAAGTTTTCTCTCGTCATCGGATACCGCTGCAAACGGACAGTTTTTTGTATGACCTATTGTCTTAAAACCGGAAGCCAAAGCCGTAATATGGTCAAAATGACTCATGAAACAGGAGGTCTCCCCCGGAACATCCGAAAAAAGCGGTGAAGTTGTATCAACAGAGATCTCCGTATGACCGTATTCCCGCATTGCAGCACGCTCTACCTTTCCTCCGAGAACAAGCTGCATGAGCTGCGCCCCATAGCAGAGTCCTAGCACCGGGATGCCGCATTCAAAAAGGGCTTTTTCACAAGTAGCTGCCCCTTCTTCATAGCAGGAGGAAGGCCCGCCTGTAAGTATCAGTCCCTTAGGCGATTCAGCCATTATCTTCGAAAGCGGCGTCTTGTATGAAAGAATCTCGCAGTAAACATTACATTCCCTTACACGCCTTGCCACAAGCTGGTTATACTGCCCGCCAAAGTCGATGACTATTATCTTTTCCTCACTCATTTTTGTCCTCCGGGAAAGTGCCTGCCAAAAAAGCCATGAATCGATTATATCTATTTCTCTCATGTCGCTCAACATTGACAATCTTAAGAGATATGGTAGAGTTTATAGTACTGTGTTCTGATAAAAAAGGAGTGAAAATATGATAACAGAAACAAAATATGACAAGGACACCCTGCTCTTCAAAAAAGGCGATGCATCGGATCTCATGTACCGGGTAGTGAAGGGATCTGTCCGGATCGTTAACGGTTACGGCACTGAAAACGAGCAGGAGATCGTTGTTCTTAAAGATGGAAGCTTCATCGGTGAGATGGGGATAATCGAGAATGCCCCCCGCAGCACGGATGCAGTCGCTATGGCAGGAACAACCGTTGCAAGTATCGGCTTTTCTGATTTTGAAGGCTTTGTAAAGGATGATACCGATGCGGCGATATTCCTGATGCAGACACTGTCTGAGCGTCTCAGGGACACAGACAAAAAATATTTGGATGCCGTAAAGCTTTTGAATGAATACTATGACGAGGACGAGATGGAAGACAGCGAGCTTAATATCGAGTTTAAGCAGATAAAGCTCCGCTATGGAAGGTCACTTCGGGCAAGAGGCCTTTTCTCAAGAGTGGAAAATACAGAGATCCCTCACCACTCAGTGAATGCCGGCGGGATAATCTTCTCTGAAGGGGACCCCGGGACCATCATGTACCTCATCCTTGAAGGAGAGGTGGATTTTTATCTCGGATACAGCGGAAAACAAAAGCTTCTCATAGGTTCCGCAAAGAAGGGCGACATCTTCGGTGAGATGGCTGTCCTCGACAATGAAGCAAGAAGTGCGACAGCTGTAGCTTCAAGTGATGTGGAGCTTCAGCCCGTCACGGTAGATGACCTTCCCGCGTTCCTTAAGGAAAATCCGAAAGCTGCCATGATCCTCCTTAAGAACCTGTCGGGACGCATCAGAGAAAAGACAAGCGACTACATCGATGTTCTGAAGTTCGCTTCGGATTATGTAAAGCTGAACAGCTCTGAGCTTGCCAAAACAGAAAACTGGAAGGACATGATGGCTCTCGCTTCCTATTACAACCTTCTTCAGACCCAGCCCTATATGATGCACTGACGGGAGGTCACCAAAGCATGATACTGGTTGTGCCTGTTCCGGAGCGTTATGACGAATATCTTTCCTTTGCTAAGGAGAAACGTCTTGGCTTTGAGATACAGGACTTCATCTTTCCCCAAATACTGGATGATGAAAAAAAGGTTACTGAACTCCTTTCACTTTACGAAAAAGGTCCTGTTGTTTCCATCCATGGGCCCTTCATCGACCTGAATTTTTCGGGTGGAGATAAAAAAATATTTGCCATCACAAAAGAAAGAATAGCGACCTGCGCCTCTTACTGCAAGGTCCTCGGCGCAAAAAAGATGGTGCTCCACTCCTGCTTCTTTACGGTGTCACCGAAGGAGGATCCTCTTTATGATATCTGGAGCAGGACCGCTGCCGATTGTCTCTGCGAGATCGCTGATAAATATGACATAACTCTTTGCATAGAAAATGTCATAGACCGGGATCCCGATATCATAAAACGGATGGTTGAAACAGCCTCTCATCCAAAGGTAAGGGTGTGCTTTGATGTAGGGCATGCTAATTTTTCAATGGCCGGTATCGATACATGGATGAACGCCCTCGGTTCCTACATCGTCCACTACCACCTGCACGACAACGGGGGGTACTATGACGAGCATCTTTCAGCCGGTGACGGTACCGTTGAATGGAAAAGGTTCTTTGAACTGAAAAAGAGATTTGAGCAGGATTCCGATATGCTCCTTGAGGTCCGCACTTTGGAAAGTGCAAAAAGATCCTTTGTTTTTTTGAAAGACTATGCCTGATAATTACGACGGATTCATAAATCAAAACATCATACGAAACATGTCTGAGGGCATCCTCACGATATCAATGGAGGGCGACATCATCTCCGCAAATGATGCCGCCCTCTCCATTCTGTCGCTCTCTTCCGACGTGCGGGGAATGAGCTTTTCGTCCCTCTTCTTTGACGAGGAAGGAAAAAACGATAACTTCGTCCAGGCCTTTCTTGACGCCGTCTACGAAAATACCGTGACCAAAAATTCCACCGTCCACTATGAAAGGGACGGGATAAATAAGTTGCTTTTCATCAGCACGTTTTTCCTTAGGAACGGCGAAGAAAAGATAGGTGTATCCGCGGTCTTCTCCGACATTACCGAGTTAAATGAATTAAGAGACTCATTAGCAGTCATGGAGAAGATCAAGGAGCTCAATGATGAGCTCTCAAAGAAAAACGAATTCATCAAAAAGACCTTTGGGCGTTATCTTTCCGATGAGATCGTAGAATCGATACTTAATACAAAAGACGGTCTTTCCATAGGTGGAAAGCGAAGGGAAATCTCCATCATGTTCACGGACATAAGGGGTTTTACCGCGCTGTCCGAAAAGATGCCTCCGGAAGACCTGATCACGATGCTGAACCTCTTTCTTTCCGAAATGACTGATGTCATTCAGGAGAATCACGGAACCATAATTGAGTTCATCGGAGACGCGATATTCGCTATCTTCGGTGCCCCGGTAGAATCCGACACAATGGAATACGATGCGGTGAAGTGCGCCATTATGATGCAGCAGAAGATCCCGGACTTGAATGCGGATTTTTTGAAAAGAGGCTTTCCGGAAGTTGCCATGGGAATAGGCATCCACACGGGAGATGCGATCGTCGGAAATATAGGCTCTGTCAAAAAGACAGAATACGATGTTATCGGAAAGAACGTAAACCTCGCCTCCCGGATTGAATCCTACACTATCGGAGGTCAGATACTCATCTCAAAAGAAACCAGGGAAAAACTTGAAGGAGACCTTCAGATCGGAAAGATCCTTGATATCATGCCAAAGGGAACCGCGCTGGAGACCACCATATATGAAGTGCTCTCCCTTGACGGTCTTAGCGTCCCCAAAAAGGTACAGCACTTTAAACAGCTAGAAGATACGCTTTCCATCGACCTTCAACTGCTTGACGGAAAGCACAGCGGGAGGGAGCCTTTCCCCTCGGAGCTTCTATCGTTTTCAGAGGATGAGCTTTGGATAAAGACCTCAGCCCCTCTTTCACCTTTAAAAAACATACTCTTCTCACTTCACGGCGAGGATATCTACGCAAAGGTCCTTGACGAAAAAGACGGCCAGTTCCTGCTTCATATCACAGCAGGGACGCTGCCTTTATCCTCTCAATAGCAAGAGCGCTGTTCTCAAAGGTATTAAAGGCAGTCAGTCTGAAATACCCTTCGCCGCTCCTTCCAAAGCCTGATCCCGGAGTACCTACGATATTCACCTTCGAAAGCAGCAGATCAAAGAAATCCCAGCTTGTCATATCGTTCGGCGTTTTCAGCCAGATATAGGGTGAGTTCTCACCTCCGAAGACCGTAAAGCCGGCTTTTTCAAGCCCTGCTTTAAGGAACGAAGCGTTCTTAAGATAATCTAAGACCTGTTTTTTGACCTGTTCCTTTCCTTCCGGAGAATAAACAGCCTCCCCCGCTCTCTGGACTATGTAGGGCGCGCCGTTAAACTTCGTTCCATGACGGCGGGCCCAAAGTGAATGAAGAGAAGTGCCGGAAAGTTTAAGATCCTTCGGAACAACAGTAAAGCCAAGGCGAAGCCCTGTAAAGCCCGCGTTCTTTGAGAAGGATCGAAATTCTATGGCACACTCCTTTGCACCGGCGCATTCATATATGCTGTGCGGAAGCGAAGGATCACTTATATATGCCTCATAAGCACTGTCATACAATATCACGGCATTGTGTTTCAAAGCATAATCAACGAAGCCCTGAAGCCTTTCCTTCGTGATCGCCATTCCCGTAGGATTGTTGGGGAAACAGAGATAAATAAGATCCGGAGTTTCTTTGGGTAATTCCGGGACAAAGTCATTTTCCTTTGTACAGGGCATGTATATAAGCCTTTTATAGGCCATAAGATCGCTGTCAAATTCCCCCGCTCTTCCCGCCATTACGTTTGAATCAACATAGACAGGATAAACGGGGTCGCATACGGCGACCTTACTGTCTGCAGCAAATATCTCCTGAATGTTTGATGTATCTGATTTTGCGCCATCCGAAACGAATATCTCGTCAGAAGAGATATCGATCCCGCGGGCTTTGAAATCATTCTCGGCTATTTTGCTCCTAAGAAAATCATAACCAAGGTCAGGAGCATACCCGTGGAACGTGAGTGCGGAGGACATTTCATCAACTGCCTTATGGAGGGCGTCTATGACAGCCGGAACAAGGGGCTTTGTCACATCTCCTATCCCAAGCCTTATGATATTTGCGTCAGGATGGGTTTCTTCATATTCACGGACCTTTTTTGCGATGGTTGAAAAAAGATAACTTCCCTGAAGAGACAGGTAATTTTCATTTACAGTAGCCAATTACTCTTTCCTTTCATTGCTTCTTGTTTTTAAGCGCTTCCTTTATGAACCTCTTGAACAAGGGGTGTGCCTTGTCCGGACGGGATTTGAATTCCGGATGATATTGTACACCAAGAAAGAAGGAAAGTCCTTTCAATTCCATTTCTTCCATAAGGAGTCCGTCAGGTGAAGATCCCGCAAAGACTGCCCCTGCCTCTTCGAAACGCTCTTTATAATCATTATTGAATTCGTACCTGTGCCTGTGGCGTTCAGAGATCTCTTCCTTTCCGTAGCACTCATACATAAGACTGTCCCGCTTAACGACGCAGGGATAAGCCCCGAGCCGGAGCGTTCCGCCCTTGTCTATATCCTTGCTCTGTCCGGGCATAAAATCGATCACCTTGTTCTTACACTGTTCGTCGAACTCGCCGGAATTCGCGTCAGCGATGGAAAGCACATTCCTTGCAAATTCAATGACGGCTATCTGCATTCCGAGACAGATCCCAAAATACGGAACATTATTCTTTCTTGCGTACTCAGCGGAAAGTATCATCCCGGCGATACCTCTGTCTCCGAAGCCTCCGGGAACTATGATGCCGTCAAGGTCTTTGAGCATCTCATCAACATTATTCTCATTTATCTCCTCGGAATCAACCCATACTATTTCAGTAACGGCTCCATTTTCATATCCCGCAGTCTTAAGGGCCTCCGCCACGGAGAGATAGGCGTCGTGAAGGTTTACATACTTTCCTACAAGCCCTATCCTTACCCCGTTTGAAAGGTTGTTGCTCTTTTCCACCATCTCTTTCCAATGTGAAAGGTCAGGCTCCTTGGCCTCAATACCAAGTTCCCTGCAGACTATCCTTGAAAAGCCGGATTCCTCAAGCATGAGAGGTGCGGCATAAAGATTGGGCAGCGTCCTGTTTTCGATCACGCAGTCTTCCTTTACATTGCAAAAATGCGCGATCTTTTTGAAGATCTCCTCCTCCAGAGGCTCATCGCAGCGGAGGACAAGTATTCCGGGATTTACGCCCATCCCCTGAAGTTCCTTTACGGAATGCTGGGTGGGCTTTGACTTGTGCTCATAAGAGCCGTGAAGATAGGGTACAAGTGTAACATGAATAAAAAGGCTGTTCTCCCTCCCGACTTCGAGGGAGATCTGCCTTACAGCCTCTATGAAGGGCTGGGATTCGATATCACCTATGGTGCCGCCGATCTCAGTGATCACAACATCAGCATTTGTCTTCTTCCCTACCCTGTAGACAAAGTCCTTGATCTCGTTTGTGATATGGGGGATAACCTGGACGGTGGAGCCGAGATACTCCCCTCTCCGCTCCCGGTTCAGCACATTCCAATAAACACGGCCTGAGGTAAGGTTTGAATACTTGTTCAGATCCTCGTCTATGAACCTTTCATAGTGACCGAGATCAAGATCGGTCTCCGCCCCGTCGTCCGTCACATAGACTTCACCGTGCTGGTAGGGGCTCATGGTTCCGGGATCCACGTTGATATAGGGATCGAGCTTCTGCGCGGCCACCTTCAAGCCTCTTGCCTTGAGAAGCCGCCCCAGAGAGGCTGCGGTGATCCCCTTTCCAAGTCCGGAAACGACTCCGCCGGTTACGAAAATGTACTTTGTCATTACTCTCTCCCCAGAAATTAACCTTTATTTGCCGCTGTCTCCGTAATTTGAAAGGACTCGGGCCGAAGGGTCATTTACATTGCAGCCCTCCCACTCTTTGTTTGGCATCCAAAAGTCCTTTATCATCTGAGACTGCCCCGGATAATATTTCTCAAATATCTCCCGATAAAGCAGTGACTCCTTTGTAAAGGGCTTCGCGTGATCGTACTTTTCACACCCATTAAGAAACTCTTCGTCTGTATATTGTCTTTCAGCGTAGGCCTTCAGATAGTCGACCATTGAATGTCCTACCGCATCGGAAAATGCAGCCTTCTCCCTCCAAAGTATGTCAAAGGGAAGATAATCTCCCTTCTCAAAGGCGTGGCGCAGAAGGTATTTCCCTTTGTTGTAGGTATTAAGCTTCATCTCAGGGTCTATCGACATCACGTAGTGCACAAAATCAAGGTCTCCAAACGGCACCCTGGCTTCAAGAGAGTTTACGGAAATGCATCTGTCTGCCCGGAGCACATCATACATATGGAGCTCCCTGACCCTCTTTTCCGCCTCCTTCTGGAAGGCCTCGGCCGATGGAGCAAAATCAGTATATTTATATCCGAAAAGCTCGTCAGAAACCTCACCCGTAAGGATGACCCTGACGTCCGTCTGCTCATGGATCGCCTTGCAGAGAAGATACATTCCCATGCTTGCCCGAATGGTCGTGATATCAAAGGTTCCGAGAAGGTATATGACTTCATCAAGCGCCGAAAGGACATCATCCTTTGTTATGATGACCTCTGTATGGTCGCTTTTGAGATAATCCGCGGTCTCCTTCGCATACTTAAGATCTATGGCGTCCTCACTCATTCCGATAGCAAAGGTCTTGATAGGCTCCTTTGACTCCTTCGCCGCGATGGAGCAGACCAGGGATGAGTCAAGTCCGCCGGAGAGGAGAAACCCTACTTTAGCGTCAGATACAAGACGCTTCGAAACACCTTCTATGAGCTTCTCCCTTATGTTCCTGCAGACGGTTTCAATGTCATCCTTTATGACCCCTTGGGGCTTTGCTATGTCGCAGTATGAAATGAACTCGCCGTTTTTGTAATAATGTCCCGGAGGGAAGGGCTTTATCTCTCCCTGGACCATTCCGATAAGGTCCTTAGGCTCGCTTGCAAAGATAATATTCTCATTCTTACTGTATCCATAGTAGAGCGGTCTTATCCCGATGGGGTCTCTTGCCGCTATCCACTCCTTCGTCCTTGAATCAAAAATGATAAGGGCAAATTCCGCGTCAAGCATCTGAAACATCTCTGTCCCGTATTCATAATAAAGCGGGAGCAGGATCTCACAGTCGCTGTCGCTCTTGAAGGAATAGCCTTTTTTTATGAGTTCATCCTTAAGCTTTTGAAAGCCGTATATCTCGCCATTGCAGACAAGGACAGAATCCTCATGTGAAAAAGGCTGCATCCCTTCAGGCGTAAGCCCCATTATGGAGAGGCGCTGGAAGCCCATTATCCCTTCATCTGAAACCCAAAGCCTTGACTGATCGGGTCCCCGGGAGATGGTCTTTTTCATCGAGTCTTTAAACAGGCTCTCATCATAATCCTCTCCGCACCAAGCTAAAACACAACACATAATTCGCTCCTACTTATTTAACTGAGAAAAGCAGCTCTCCATAGGACGGAAGCGGCCAGCATACTCTTCCTACAAGTTCCTCCGCCTGATCTGAGAAGCTTCTCAGTTCATCCATTACGGGAAGCATCTCATCCCTTATGACTTTGCTCTGTTCGATGACAGAATCGATCTCATCGGTCTTCTGAAGCACTTTTTTGAGCTCATCAACCTCTTTATACATCCCGTCCGAAAAGCCTGAAAGCTTCTTTACTACTTCGATCTCTCTGTCGCATGCGATATCGCTTGCAACTGCCTTTTTGCTCTCGATAGTCTTGCAAAGCCTGTCTTCATAAGCTTCTATTGCGGGGATTATCATCCTTTGCGCCATATAGATCATGGTGTTCGCCTCGATGCGGACCTGCTTGCAGTAGTTGTCGAGCATGATCTCGCATCTTGACTGAAGCTCAGCCTCAGTGAATACCTTGTGGGAGGTGAGCATCTTTACATTCTTCTCATCCAGAAGATGAGGCATGCAGTCGGGAGTGGTCGGATAGTTTGAAAGACCTCTTACCTCAACAGCCTCTTTCACCCAGGAAGCATCATAGCCGTTCCCGTTGAAGATGATCCTCTTGTGATCCTTTATGGTCTTTTTTATCATCTCATTTAAGGTCTCTTCAAAGTTCTCCGCTTTTTCGAGCCTGTCTGCGTAGATCTTCAGGGATTCCGCGACAGCGGAGTTCAGCATCATGTTCACGCAGGCTATGCTGTTTGAAGAACCAAGACTCCTGAACTCAAATTTGTTCCCGGTAAAGGCGAAGGGTGATGTACGGTTCCTGTCGGTGGTATCTCTCTTGAACCTCGGAAGTACGTCAACACCAAGCTTCATCAGCTTTTTCTCGGTTCCGCTGTAGGGAGTGTCTGTCTCGATCGCCTTTAAGATAGCGCTGAGCTCATCACCGAGGAAGATAGAGATGATAGCGGGAGGAGCCTCATTCGCACCGAGCCTGTGGTCATTGCCTGCGGTAGCTACCGAAAGACGGAGGAGATCCTGATAATCATCAACTGCCTTTATGACCGCGCAAAGGAAAAGCAAAAACTGTGCGTTCTCATAAGGTGTCTCTCCGGGCGAGAGAAGGTTCACTCCCGTATCGGTGGACATAGACCAGTTGTTGTGCTTTCCGCTTCCGTTCACCCCTGCAAAAGGCTTTTCGTGGAGAAGACATACCATACCGTGCCGGGCCGCGACCTTTTGCATCATCTCCATCATAAGCTGGTTCTGGTCAGTAGCGATATTGGTCGTTGTATATATGGGAGCGAGCTCATGCTGAGCAGGCGCGACTTCATTGTGCTCTGTCTTTGCATATATCCCGAGCTTCCAAAGCTCTTCATTGAGATCGTCCATGAATTCCTGTACCCGGGGCTTGATCACTCCAAAGTAATGGTCATCCATCTCCTGGCCCTTGGGGGATTTCGCCCCAAAGAGAGTACGGCCGGTATATTTGAGGTCAGGTCTCTTATCATACATTTCCCTTGTGATGAGGAAGTATTCCTGCTCCGGTCCGACCGATGTATGAACATATTTCGCACTGTCATTTCCAAAGAGCTTCAGGATACGGAGAGCCTGCTTATTGAGCGCTTCCATTGAACGGAGCAAGGGCGTTTTCTTGTCGAGAGCCTCACCGCCATAGGAACAGAAGGCTGTCGGGATACAAAGGGTCTTTCCCTTGATGAATGCGTAGGATGTGGGATCCCAAGCTGTGTAACCCCTTGCCTCAAAGGTAGCCCTGATGCCGCCGGTGGGGAAGGATGAAGCATCCGGTTCGCCCTGGATCAGCTCCTTTCCGGAGAAATTCAAAATCACGCTGCCATCGGGAGAAGGCTCTATGAAGGAATCATGCTTCTCCGCAGTGACACCGGTAAGAGGCTGGAACCAGTGTGTATAATGAGTCGCGCCGCGCTCGACCGCCCAATCACGCATAGCCTTGGCTACAGAGTCAGCAACACTTGTCTCAAGCCTTGCGCCCTCATCGATCGTTTTCCTGAGAGACTGATAAACATCTCCCGGAAGAACAGACCTCATGGTACGATCATCAAAGACCATGCTTCCAAAATACTCGGGTATTGATTTTTGCGTCATGATAATTCTCCTTTCAACTTGATCCACAAAACTATATCAATGGCGTATAGCCCATCAGATATTCATCTACAGCTGCCGCGCAATGCCGTCCCTCAGCTATCGCCCAGACTACAAGGGACTGTCCGCGTCTCATATCTCCTGCCGAAAAGACCTTCGGAACTGATGTCTGATAACTTCCTTCCTTGGCATCCACGTTACCTCTGTTTGTAAGAGC
>OMRF01000100.1 GCA_900313435.1 uncultured Lachnospiraceae bacterium
AAGAGTCCTTCCGGAAACATGACGCGCCTTTTCATTATTCTCTTTGATGCAGCGATCTATATAATCCATATTCTTCATGAGGTCGTCATAGCGCTTCTTTACGCCGGAAAGAGCGTCGCTTACAGCTTCCCCGACCGCAAGCTTAAAGTCTCCGTAGCCCTTTCCTTCGAATTCTTTTTCTATATCCTCGTTGGTCTTTCCCGTGACGGAGGCATAGATATCGATTAAGTTCATGATACCGGGCTTTTCGGGAGAATACTTAACCTCCGAGCCGCTGTCGGTCTTCGCGCGCTTGAACTTTCTGATGATGGTATCTTTGTCATCAAGAAGAAAGACCGTAGCGTTCTGGTTCTCATCAGACTTTGACATCTTTTTTTCAGGATCTGCAAGGCTCATGACACGTCTCGCATTCTTCCCGAAAAGAGGCTCGGGGATCGTGAACACGTCCCCATATATTGAATTGAAGCGCTGAGCGATATCCCGCGCCATCTCAACGTGCTGCTTCTGATCGTTTCCTACCGGAACGACCGTAGCCTGATAGAGCAGGATATCTGCCGCCATCAGGACCGGATAGGTGAAGAGACCCGCGTTCACATTATCAGCGTGCTGTTCTGACTTTGCCTTGTACTGCGTCATCCTTGAAAGCTCACCCATATAGGTAAAGCAGGACAATATCCACGAAAGATAAGGATGAGTGTCAACATGGGACTGGAAATAGACGCAGTTTTTTTCCGGGTCAAGACCCGCAGCCACATACTGGACAAAGAGAGACTTCGCGTTCTTTCTGAACGAAGAAGGATCCTGCCTTACGGTCAGCGAATGAAGATCCATAACCCCGTAGAAGCACTCATACTCCTCATGCATGGGTATCCAGTTCTTCAAAGCTCCGAGATAGTTCCCCAAATGGAGCGTTCCCGTGGCCTGCATTCCCGAATATGATATCTTTTTCTTTTCTTCCTCAGACATTTTTTAATATCTTCCTCCTGATATATCGAAACGTTTTTTTCTCTCCGTATTTTGCGAGCATCTTGAGCATTTTTTCAAGAAGCGCCGCAGTATCTTTATGCATCACATAGTGGCCCTTGCCTTTTTTATAATAATTAAGGGCACTTCTGTCCGTATACTTTTCCTTCTCATAAACCCTGCAGGCCGCGATCCGGTCGCAAAACATCTCTACCACATAACGGACCGGCATCTTCATCCCGGCAAGCGGAAACTCGGGGAAATCCTTCATGGAATAATCGATCCAGTACTCGAAGTGATGCTTGTTCCTGCCCTTGTGGTGGAGCCAGGCCTTTGAAAGCCCCGTCATCTCTCTTTCCGCATTGTTCGGACTCTTGTTGCCCTGATAATACTTCGCTCCCACAAGAAACTCTACCGGAGCGTATTTTGAAAGATCGTGGGTCAGTCCCTGCCAGTAAAGCCCCGCCATAAAGCAGTAATGGCGTACGAGCTGCCTGTGAAGTGTTATGGTCTTAAAGTGCGCTACGGCCTTTTGAAAGCTCATTATCTTCTTTCTTTCCTATCAGTATAGTTGCGGTGCCTCCCTTTACTATGGTGCTTTTCTGATCTTCCAGAAGCACCCCCTCCTCATAGAAGGTAAAATCTGGATCTCCGGTATTGTTCACGAACATCCATTTCCTGCCCTCAGGAAGGACCGGCAGTGCAAAGGTCTCCTCGCCGTAATAGAAATTGAAGAGGAGCATGACATCGTCTTCCTCAGATCTTCCGTACGCTCCGGCAAAGAGGATGCCCAGTGCCTTTTTCTCATTTCCGATACCCATTATCCATGGCTCTCTTCCATGATAAGATATGTCAGGAAGCCCCACATGAAGATAATCAGAAAACCTGAAGGGCTCATTTCTTGAAAGCACCGTATGCTTCTTTCTGAAGGCTATCAGCTTTTTCAGATAATCCCTCATCTCAGAGCTTATCTTCTTTTTTCCATAGTCGGTCCAGCCAAGAGGGTTGTCCTGACAGTAGGGGTTATTGTTTCCGGACTGGGAATTAAGACTTGCGTCCCCTGCAAATATCATGGGAACGGAGGCCCCCGTCATCACGGAAAGAAGGGCTGTCCGAACCGCTGTCCTCCTTATCCTGTTGGCTACGCGGTTCTTTGTCTCGCCTTCGAACCCCTGGTTTGAAGATGCATTGTAATTGTTCCCGTCGCGGTTTGACTCCCCGTTTGCCTCATTATGCTTTTCACCATAGCAATAAGCGTCATAGAGGGTCATGCCGGTATTTGACGCCGCGTAATTGATATATGAATACCCCTTCTCCTGCCGCCTTAAGATATCCGAAAACTCGGCCGCGTTTCCGTCCATGTGGTTCTGGAGACGCCGGAGTGGATACTGAAATGCGTCATCAGTCACGAAGAGATGCTTGTTCTGCGGTCTTTCGTTCATAAGGACATCAAACGGGAAGTTGTTATAGATTATCATAGTCCCGTTCAGATAGGGATTTTCAGTTATTCTCTTTATAGGAAGACCGTCGCCTAAAAGGTGAAAGCCATCCACCCTGTATTCCTTAACCCAATAGATCAATGCGTCAAGGATCACGTCATCAATGGGTCTGTTCACAAATGAAAACTCAAGGATGAGCTTCATCGAAAGCGAGTGCACAAGATCCACAAGCTCCTTCATATGATACGCAGGGTCATCAGCCCCGCCGAAATATGAAGCCTTCGGAGCAAAATAATTGCCGTCGCCGTACCCCCAATAGTTGACCCCATAGGGCTCTTCATGGACCGTGACCGTATTTCCTTCCTTGTCCATGGCAAGGTGACTCCGGAATCTGATATCCTCAAACTCATAGACAGGCATCAGCTCGATCGCATTGAAGCCGAAATCCTTAAGATACGGAAGCGTATCCATAAGCCCCTTATAATTCCCCCTGTGCGATGCAGGGATCTTCGGGAACTTCATGGTAAAGCCCCTCATATGGAGCTTGTACAATATGAGCTCTTCCGGGGGTATCAGGGGACTTTCATGCTTCCATTCGTATGAATTTGCTGAAAAGCCCGAAAAGACTTCATAGCCTTTTTCAAAGCGCTCTACATCATTCCATTTTTCACGTCCGATTATCCGTCTTGCGTAAATGTCCAGTGTCTGCTTTTCATCCGTTTTGATGGAATAGAAAAGCTTTGAAAAATCAAAGCCCTCAATCGTCACCGAATAAACATGCCCAAGACGCATGAAATAAGGGATATCAAAGGAGATAAGCTCTTTTTTTGTTGCGGCATCATAAAGGATTATCGCGGGAACTGAGTCAGTCTTTACCGAAAAAGTAAAGGTGCATCTCTTCCCGTCTACCCTTGTACCGAATTCCGAAAAATCGCCTTTTTTGATCGAAGGAACCAACTGCCAACCCCTTTTATCTGAAGCTGCTTTATTTAAAGGCCATAAACATTAGCATTATAGCATTTTGGCTTATTGTTTTCAAAAAAAAACGTAACTGTTGCGAATTACCGAAAAACCTCTTATAATCGCGCTTATGAACGAGAAAAATGAAAAAAATAGAAAAATCA
Source organism: uncultured Lachnospiraceae bacterium (assembly GCA_900313435.1). Lineage (GTDB taxonomy): Bacteria > Bacillota > Clostridia > Lachnospirales > Lachnospiraceae > RUG306. Next base: position 3,527 of record OMRF01000100.1, read on the forward strand.
ACGAGGATATCTTCCCCGTTGACGAAAATGACACGGACGTAATGGTTACCCTTGACCTTGATGACGGGACGTCCCTTGACTGCGAGATCCTCACGATATTTGACATAGAGGAACAGAGCTATATAGTGCTCCTTCCCGTGGACGAAAACGGTACGCCCTACGATTACGAGAATGTAGTGATATACCGTTACTTTGAAAGGGAAGACGGCGAGCCCTATCTTGACAATATTGAGGATGACGATGAATATAAGCGTGTCGCGAAAAAGTTTCAGGAACTTCAGGACTCGTAGGAAAGCCCTTACTTAAAAAGGCTTCCCATCTCATCCGCACTCTGTACCAGAAGAAACTCATCATTATTCAGAAAGATCACATCATTCACATTGTTGTTGTACACAAACTCAGTGAGATTATCCTTATACTCCCTGTAATCAACCACATAGACCTTGTCATAGTGATCCGTAAGGAAGGGGGCAAAGGCGTTCCCGTAGGATTCCTTTATGAGCACGCAGGATGTCCCGTCCGAAAGCTTCGGATTATCAATCGTTACCATGGGCTGATCGCCTCCGATAAAGCCGTAGCTCGCATTACTCGGCACTATCTTTCCGGTAGACGAGCCATAGGTACACTCGTTTGTAGAAAGCGGCACCCAGACTTCAACCGTATCGGGATTATTCGCAAGGGCATCAACCTTCCCGGAATACTTATACAGCGATCCCACAAAGCCCGGATAGGAGTGGCTTTCATATTCCGATTTATCATGAGGCATTATCTCCTTTGCTTTACAGAACTGCCTGTAGGCGTAATAAGCCCCAAGCTGCGTCCAGTGATGATCTGTCCTGAAAAAGAGGTACTCACCATTATGGTTCTTTAAGGTATCAAAGGTGTCTACCGTCTTGACTGAAGGGTCCATCAGTGAATAGGTATAGTCGATGGCTTTCTTCTGGTCATCTGAGCCCATCTTCTTCTGCGCGTTCTCTGTAAGCATTATCCCTGTGGAATTCGGAACGACTATAGCGTAGACATCCGTAGTCGCGGGCAGCTTTGCCTTGACGGAATTAACCATGGCAGCATATCCCTCACAGCCCTTCCCGGTGTAATAGAACCTCTCATAGCCTGTATCGCCGTAGACATAGATGGAGCCTGCTTCCTGAGGCACCACATCAAGGGCGTAGTCCTTATCCTGAACGGGATCTTCAGGGAAGGAAAATGAGGCCGAAGAAGCAGCAGAACTCGCTTCCGACGAAGAGGCAGCACTGCTTTCACTTTTAGAGGCAGATGATGATGAAGAACTGCTGTTAGCCTTATTATCCTTATTCGTACCGTTGCCGCGAAGAGTCATGATAAGCAGGATCACCGCCACCGCAATGGCCGCAAGGACCGCTATGATCAAAACATAATAAATTCCCTTTGAACTTTTCTTTTTCCTATTGCCACTCATTTTCTTTAAATCCTTCCAAAGCTCCAAAAAACATCCGCGCTATGATAACACATGAGAGCGACAGTTACAAATATGTCATCTGACCTTTTCACTCATCTCATAGAGGAAACGCGACGGAGAGAGGTAATCCTTACCTCTCTTTTTTACACATGAAAATAATATCTTTTCCTTTGCCCTGGTCATCGCGACATAGAACATCCGCCTCTCCTCTTCTATATCAGAAGCTTCTATTGCCTTCTTCGAAGGCGTGACGGTCTCGTTTACGGATAAAAGGACCACCTCGTCAAACTGCAGCCCCTTCGAGCCGTGATATGTGTAGAGAAATACCCGGGACACTGCTTTTCTTTCTATATCACCTGAGTTCTCCGCGCTTCTTTCTTCAAAGTATTTCTCAATGGCTTCAAGGAGATCATCCTTCCTTTTACACATCCTTGAAAGATCTTCTATCTTTGAAAGCAGCATCTCAACAGCGTTCCTTTTTTCAGGATGATGTTTTAAAAAGTCTTCTATGACCCTGTTGTATCCCATAACGTTTATTATAAATTTCACTGCTGTCTCCGGCGAAAAACCACGGAGAGTCTTAAGCTGTCTTACAAAATCAAGTACCCTTCCCCTTGCTGCCTCATCATCACTAAATGAGGAGACCCAGGACTCAGGAAATACTTCCTCCCGTGAAAGCCCGTATCGAGGGATACGCCGGTCTGGTTTATTCATGACAAAGATAAGATCCTCCCTCTTATAAGGCTTTCCCTCTTCAACGCACGAATTTCTAAGATAGGCTGAAATATCCTTTAATATGAAATCAGTAAGCTCCCCACCCTTACCCGAACTTTCAGAAAAAGGCGAATAATAATTTATCCCCTCATTCTTAAGATGATCCATTATCTCATAGGTCTCGCTCCTGTTCCTTGCAAGAACGGCTATGGTCTTATCATTGCACTCGCTCAAGAATTTTTTTATATGTCTAATGACAAATCCATCCTGAGCTGCTTCATCCATATGCATTATCATGGTAATCTTCCCCGTCATGCCGGTCCTTGATTCAAGGGTCTTTTCAAATCTGTTTTTGTTTTCTCTAATCAGCTTTGATGAAAGGGTGACCACCTTCTCTGCACACCTGTAATTTCCGCGGATAGAAATGACTTTTACATTTTCAGACTCTTTAGTGAACTTCTTAAGTATCATGGGATCCGCGCCTCTGAAGGAATAGATGGACTGATCGTCATCTCCTACGAGAAAGACGTTTCGCCTTTCCCCGGAAAGCTTTTGCACGCATTTATATTGAAGGAGGTTCATGTCCTGGGCTTCATCCACGAGGAAATAGGAATACTTCCGGTGGAGCCGGGAAAGGAACTCGTTATCGCTTTCAAGCTTTTTAAGAAAGATAGTCAGCATATCATCAAAGTCAAGAAGTCCGTACAGACTCTTTCTCTTTTCGTATAAAGAATAATACTTTTGAAAATCTTCATGTGTTATCCCGCATTTTTCCCCGCCATCCGAAAGATCCCTGCCTCCAAAGTTCTTCATCTTTGAGATATCACCGGATAGCAGATCAAAGGTATCCTCCCGCTCATTTTGAAGCATAGAAAGCGAGGAGGCGACCTCCTTCATGAAAAGCAGTTTGTTTTTTCCCGTGAGAATTTTGAAATCCCTGAAACTCTTATCTGATCTTAAGAAAGAAAAAAAGATGGAATGAAATGTACCAAAGGTAATGCTCTTAATCCCGTGATCACCGGAATCAAAAAGCGCTTTATAGAAACGCTCTTTCATCTCCGCGGCCGACTCCCTGGTGAAGGTGACCACCATGATACTCTCCGGCGGCACGTTTTTTTCCTTTATCAGGAACTTTAGCCGCTCAACTATCACGGTGGTCTTCCCGGAACCCGGTCCTGCCAGCACAAGGCAGGGACCGGTGTCATGTTCGATAGCTTGTTTCTGGTCTTTATCAAGCATCTATGTCACTTTTCCTCTTCAAGCTTTGAAATAGCGTCATTGATGCGCGAAAGTGACTCTTCTTTTCCGAAGAGTTCAAGAAGCTCCGTCGCTCCTGCGGGAGTAGTTGCTTTCCCTGAAAGAGCTGTCCTTATAGGCCACATCACATAGCCCGTCTTATATTCATGATCCTTCCCAAAGGCTGAGAGCCTTTCAAAAAGAGCGTCATTGCTGTAATCCTCCTGCTCTGAGAGCACAGGAAGGACCTCTTTAAGAAGTTGAAGAGAATTTTCAGGATCTGTCTTCATTTTCTTATGGGTATAAAGGCTCACATCATACGAAGGCACCTGATCCATAAAATCAGTCAGCTCAGCGATATCGGTAAATCTCTCGATCCGGCTCTGAACCATTCCTGCCACCTTTTTCAGATCGAGATCGCTCTTTACAGCCTCTTTAAGATAAGGCTCTGCTTTTTCATAAAAGCTTTCGAAAGGAAGCTTCTTTATATATTCCCCGTTCATCCATGAAAGTTTTGTCATGTCAAAAGCTGCGGGAGACTTGTTTATCCTGTTGTAATCAAAACTCTTAACAAGTTCTGAAAGGCTCATAATCTCGTTTTCGCCCTCGGGGCTCCAACCGAGGAGGGCTACAAAATTCACAACAGCATCCGTCAAAAAGC
>OMRF01000030.1 GCA_900313435.1 uncultured Lachnospiraceae bacterium
ACATAAAATGCCATCTTAAGCCTGTCGGAAAGCTCCTTCCTCTCACGCACGGTCATCCCGAACTTTACGATCTGGCGCGTCATCCCGATTATATCCACCTCCTGAAAGGCGTCATTCCCTATGAGCGGGCGGGACACCTGTCCGGTAAAGATCACAAGGGGGATTGAATCATAATGGGCGTCAGCTATACCTGTCACGGTATTCGTGGCACCGGGACCGCTCGTAACAAGGCAGACCCCGGGCTTTCCCGAAGCTACCGCATAGCCCTCAGCCTCATGGATGAGAGCCTGCTCATGCCTCGGAAGTATGACCCTGATATCTTTATTCTTGTAGAGTTCGTCAAGAAGGTCGGTATTGTTTCCGCCGGGATAGGCAAAAACTGTATCGACACCCTCTTCCTTAAGCGCTTTTACAAAGAGCTCGCTTCCTTTTATCTCCATTATCTGTAATCCTTCACATCATTATTTTCGTATACATCAAAGGTGTATACTATGTCAAAATAAGTCTGTTCCTCAGACTCCTCAATTTTCACCCAATTCTCAAGTTCATCAAGGTTCGGAAAATGGGCATCCGCGTCATATGCATAATCGGGCCTTGTCACATACGCTTTCCTGCAATAGGGAAGAAGCTCCCTGTATACAGACTCTCCACCCACAACGAAGATCTCATCGTCATCATATTCCTTCAGAATTTCGAAAAGGGCATCTATGTCATTGACTACCGTGGCGCCCCCCGCCTTTAAATCTTTCTTTTTTGACAGGACTATATTTGTCCGGTCAGGCAGCGCAGTGCCGCCGGGAAAGCTCTCAAGTGTGCGTCTTCCGAGGACTATGACATTTCCCTTGGTCATTCGTCTGAAAAACTTCATGTCCTCCGGGATCCTGATCAGGAGGGAATTGTTCTTCCCTATCCCCCAATTTTTATCGGCGTTGACTATAAGGTTCATTATCTTCCTTTCAGACCGCGATCGGTATCTCCCCGACTGACGGCCCGTATTCGTAGTTTTCAAGGCTGACGTCATCGGTCGTAAATTCATAGAAATCCTTTACATCGGGATTAAGATGAAAAACAGGCGCAGGAAAAGGCTTCCGTGCGATCAGCTCCTTTATGATCGGCACATGCCTGTCATAGATGTGGGCATCCGCTATCACATGGACCAGTTCCCCAACCTCCATGTCGCTGACCTGCGCTATCATATGGAGGAGGACAGCGTACTGCGTTACGTTCCAGTTGTTTGCGGCAAGAACGTCATTGGAGCGCTGGTTCAATATCCCGTTCAGGACCAGCTTGTCATGCCCCTTCTTTTCCGTAACATTAAAGGTCATGGAATAGGCGCAGGGATAAAGGTTCATCTCCGAGAGGTCGGAATGCACATACATATTGGTCATTATCCTTCTTGAGAAGGGATTGTGCTTTAAGTCGTAAAGCACCCTGTCCACCTGATCCATCTCTCCTTCCGGATAATACGCTTTCTGTGCCATCTGATAGCCGTAGGCCTTCCCGATGGAGCCATCCGGATCCGCCCACTCATCCCATATATGAGGCTTTAAGTCATTGATATTATTCGATTTCCGCTGCCATATCCAAAGGACTTCATCCGTGCAGCTCTTAAGCCCGGTCCTTCGGAGCGTCAGTATCGGAAACTCCTTTGAAAGGTCATAGCGGTTTACAACACCGAATTTTTTTATGGTGTAGGCGCTCGCTCCGTCAGGCCAATGGGGGCGCACCTTTTCGCCCTCGGTAGATGTGCCGTTCTCCAGTATATCACTGCACATGTCTATGAACAGTCTGTCAGCTTCGCTCATCAGATTCCTCCTAAATTTCAAGCCCTGTCAAAAAACGCAGAAAGCTTATCAAGAAGTTCAGCACGGCTTATTGTCTTCAAAAGATAACCCTGGGGCTTTAAGCTCATGACTGACATCACGCTCTCCTTGTCCCCGCGTCCCGTAAGGAAGATAACGGGGATATGCTTCGTCTCCTCATCGCTCCTTAACATCTCAAGGACCTGGGGGCCGTCCGTCACCGGCATCTCGTAATCAAGCAATATCAGGTCAACCTTGTTTTCCGCGCCCAGCCACTTCATGGCCCGAAGACCCGAGGTCGCCATTGAGACCTTGTAGGAGTCCTTCAACCATTCGCGGATAAGGCTCATATAGTTCGGGTCATCATCCACGATAAGGATGCTCTTTTTGTTGACGCCCTCCGACACCTCGAGGCTGTGCATATTAACGGCGAGGATATATCCCTCATAATCAAGGGGGCGTTTGAAGACCTTGTAGACGAGGCTTTGCGGGATCACCTTCTGAACCGCGTCGGTGTCTGATGGCTCTCCTATCAGGATGATCTCCTTATTATCCTGCCGAAGATGATCTGAAAGATAGGTGAGTATCTCGGTCGAGGGCATCTCATTTGGTTCAAGATAATATGTCACAAGAGACACGGACGACAGGTGCTGGTTTACGGCGTCTATCGACGGCAGCGAAAAAACAGACTGTATATGGGCCTCTTCGAGCTTTTTCATAAGAACCCTTATGATGAAGGATTCCTTTTCTCCGATAATGAGTATGCTGGTTTGTGTCATCATTTACCTCCCTGATCCTTCAAAAGCTCCTCCATAAGGTCCCAGTCAAAGGTGTGAAGAGCCTTCAAAAGCCTGTCATACAGTATCTTGTCTTCTCCCTCAAGGCTGTAGTTTCCGATATCGGACAGTATCATCTCAATGGAATCATAATCCATTGCGGGAACAAGCTCCTTTATGGCGCTTAAAGCATCGGGCAGGACATCCTTTCCGGGAAGTTCTTTTAAAGCGCCCTCCTTTGCATCCTCCCCGATCTTTTTAAGGCCGTCATATAAGGCTTCATAGTCTGAAAGGAGCTTTTCATTATTTTCTTTTATGAAGGAGATGTCCCCCTTTTTTCCTGCCTCCTCAAGGGAAAGGGAAAGGTCGGAAAGATCCTGCGCTCCTATCATTCTGGCCGAGGTCTTTAAGGCATGCACCTTTACGGTATAGAGAGAATAATCTTCCGAAAGGAAGGCATTTTTTATCGCCTCATGATTCCCGGGCAGCGTCTCAAAAAACATCTTTAAGGCCGGGATATAACCCTTTACCCCGCCGCAGTAGCCTATGCCCTTATCCACATCAAGCCCCTGCACCTCATAGAGGAAGGAATAATCCTCTGAAAGAGAAGGTTCCTTATCGGAAACGGTCCCGGCTTTTTTCTTTGAAACAAAAGAGGGGATCAGCTTTTTCATCGCTATCACAAGTCCGTCACCCTCGACAGGCTTTGAAACATAAGCATCAAAGCCTTTTGAAAGATAATAATCCTCTCCGCCCGGAACGTAATTTGCGGTGAGCGCGATGGCGGGTATCTTATTGCCCTTTTCCCTTATCATCTTCAGGGTCTCAACCCCGTCGGGATCCGGCATCATGTGGTCAAGAAGAAGGATATCATATTTCTTCCCGTCAAGCATCTTAATGCCTTCAGTGCCGGACTCCGCTGTATCGCAGGAAAGCCCTGCTTCTTCAAGGAGCCCCTTTATCACGGTAAGGTTCACGGGATTGTCATCAATAAGGAGCGCACTTGCGCCGTCAAATGAAATATCAGAGTCAGCGGGCGTTCCTTTCGACTCAGCGCTTTTTAAAAGGGCTTCTTGAAGCTTATTTTTCATATCCGCTAAGAGAAGAGCCTTTTCATCCGAAGCCTTGAGATCATTTAATGAATCAAGGATCGAATTAATGATGATGAGAAGGCTGTGCCCTGCATCGCCCATCAAAAGAGCCTTTTCCTTGACGCTATCTTTTATACCCTCCTCATGAAGCATAAGCTCACACTCCCCTATAACAGTATTTAAGGGGGTGCGGAGGCTGTGCGCTATGAAGGAAAGATCTTCGGGAAGATCATCATCTTCCCATTTTTCTTCATCTTTTTTCAAGCTTCTGCTCCTTCAATAACAGTTCCATAGCGTCCCAGTCAAGTTTCCTGAGAGCGGCCGAAAGATCGTTAAAGAGCTTCCCGTCACGTTCAGTAAGCTGGTGCGAAAGAATCTCTTTTATGATCATTTCCACCGAATCGTAGTCCATGGCAGGAACGAGCTCATTCAATGCGCTTACGGCATCATTTACTTCGTCCTCCGAGATCGGAGGAAGGATATTCTTTTCTTTGATAACGAGATCCGGTGCTATGTCGGAAAGCTTTGTGCGAAGGGCCTTGAGCTTTTCCAGGAAGGGAGTAAAGTTTGCCTCAATATAGCCTCTGTCCTCACTCTTTCCGGCCTCCTCAAGCTTTTCGGCTTCAGCTGAAAGAGGTAATGCACCAATGATCCGAAGGGAAGTCTTTAAGGCATGGACCTTCACGGTAAACGCCCTTATATCATCCTCGATATAGGCCTTTTGAAGGACATTTCCGGTATCGGGCGCGGTCTCAAAGAAGAGCTTCACTGCGAAAAGATAATTCTCCACAGAGCCTGCATTTTTGATGCCCTCGTTGGTATCAATCTCTTCAATCTCTTTAAGCCAGGCCTTGTCCTCGGGAAGCTCAGTGCTCTGACCCTCCGAAGGATCCTCGAGCTTCTGCACGATCTTGTCGGGAAGGTGCTTCATGATAAGCTCTTCAAGCATCCTTGCTTCTACCGGCTTCGCGAGATAGCCGTCAAAGCCAAGTGACTTGTAATAGCCCTCCTCAGGCTCTGAATTGGCGGTCATTGCATATACAGGCATGGTATAGCGTTTGTCCCTCAGCTTTTCAAGGGTCTCTATTCCATCCATTCCGGGCATCAGGTGATCAAGAAGGATCACATCGTATGTGGATTCCTTCACTCTTTCAAGACATTCCTCTCCGGATACAGCCGTTGTAACGAAGACCTTTGTGGCTGAGAGAAGTCCCTTGATGACGGTCAGGTTCATGGGATTATCATCAACGACAAGGACTGACGCGTCAGGAGCCACAAAGAGCGGCTTGTAAGGACCGGTAGCTTCTTTCTTGTCCTCTATGAACACTCCCATCGGTGAAGCGTCAACGATCTGCTGCCTTAATGTGAATATGAAGCTTGAGCCCTCTCCGTATACGCTTTCACAGGTGAGCTCTCCTCCCATCAGCTCCGCAAACTGCTTTGAGATATTAAGTCCGAGTCCCGTACCCTGGATAGCGCTGTTCCTCTTTTCATCAACTCTCTCAAAGGCAGAGAAGAGCTTCGAAAGATCCTCCTCCTTTATTCCTATACCTGTGTCCTTCACCTTGTAGCAGATCTCGCAGTGGCGGTCCTCCTTTTTTATGAGCGACGCCGAAAGTGAAAGACCGCCTTCGATCGTGTACTTCACGGAATTTGTAAGGAGATTGAGTACGACCTGCTTTATCTTTCCCATATCGCCGTAAAGCCGCTTCGGGATATCGGGATCGATGTCAAGCGTGAAGGAGAGATTCTTCTCCTCACTTCGCACCCTTATCATTGTGGTGAGGGATCTTATGAGATCCTCCGTATTGTACTCCTGCTCAACCAGGTTCATCTTTCCGGACTCGATCTTTGAGATATCGAGGATGTCATTTATGAGCGAGAGCAGGGATTCGGAAGCCGACTTGATATCGGTGGCGTAGCCTATCATGGAAAGATAATAAGGCCGCGGCACGTCGGATGCCTCCTCACGAAGGATCAGCTCATCCATACCGATGATGGTATTGATAGGTGTCCTGATCTCATGGGACATATTTGCAAGAAAATCATCCTTGGCCTTGCTTATGTGCATAAGCTCGTTTGCTTCAAGTCTTATGCCGATGAGCTGTTTGATCGTATGTATAATGGAGCAGATCATAAATCCGAACA
>OMRF01000270.1 GCA_900313435.1 uncultured Lachnospiraceae bacterium
GCCAACATAGCAGCTGGTGGCGCCAAGATGTATGATGCCGGCGGCTTTCGGGCAGAGTTTTCCGAAGGCATAGACATGGCTCATGACATCATGTCGAACCTCCTTCTCCCGGGCTCTTGCAACATCATAATTAATGTCTTCGATATGAGCCTTCATCTCGTCTATCATATCCTGCGTAATGACGGGTTTTCCGTCCTCTGAGAGACCAAGCTCCATCTCTGTCTCTGCAAGCGCTATCCAGAGGCGTCTCCAGGTCGAAAACTTCTTGTCCTCCGAGAAGATGTACTGCATCTCCTTTGAGGCGTAGCGCTCGGATAAGGGACTTATATACTTATCAGTTTCCATAAAAAGCTCCTTTATACATCATGATTTCCCCTGATATCCTCTGTGGGCGGGTCTACAGGATAATGGCCGTTGAAGCAGCCCTTGCAGATTGTAAGGCCCTTGCAGATTAGAGGAAGCCGCTCTTCCTTAAGATAAGCAAGAGAATCAGCCCCTATTATCTTTCTGATATCCTCAACAGTGCGCTGATAAGCGATAAGATGCTCTCTTTCGGGGACATCGGTCCCGAAGTAGCAGGGCCAGAGGAAGGGCGGAGATGCTATCCTGACATGGACCTCGGTAGCTCCGGCGTCTCTTAACATCGTGACTATCCTGGCACATGTAGTCCCGCGGACTATGGAATCGTCCACCATCACGACGCGCTTTCCCTTGATGACCTCGCGCATGGCATTCAGCTTTACCATGACAGCGTTCTCTCTCATGGTCTGCTTGGGCTTTATGAAGGTGCGTCCCACATAGCTGTTTTTGTAAAAGCCCATTTCATAAGGGATGCCTGATTCCATGGAAAAGCCGAGGGCCGCGCAGTTTCCGGATTCCGGAACACCCGTCACGAGGTCCGCTTCGATCTTCGAATCAATGGCAAGATACTTTCCGGCAAGTATCCTTGAATCATACACGCTCATCCCGTCAATATAGCTGTCGGGCCGGGCAAAATAAATATATTCAAAGATACATCTTCCGCGGTCTTTTTCATCAATGCAGCGGGAGCGGTCGCTCTGAAGTCCCTCTTCCTTTGTGACCCAGACAACCTCACCCGGCTCAACATCACGGATGAACTCAGCCCCTATCGTATCAAGGGCACAGCTTTCTGAGGCAAAGATGTAGGCATTATCACGCTTTCCGATACAAAGAGGCTTAAAGCCATAAGGATCACGGAAAGCAATGAGCTTTCTCGGACTCATGATAATCGTTGAATAAGCGCCTTTCAGCCTGTCCATGGTCTTTGAGCAGGCTTCCTCTATTGTATCCGATCTCAGACGCTCACGGGCGATGATATAAGCTATGGTCTCGGTATCGATGGTAGTCTGAAAGATAGCGCCGGTCTGTGAAAGCTCGCGCCGAAGAGCAGGAGCGTTCGTGAGATTTCCGTTGTGGGCAAGAGCAAGGGTGCCCTTCGCGTAATGTAAGACGAGAGGCTGTGCGTTCGCTATCGTGGACTCTCCCGCCGTCGAATACCTGACATGGCCGACGCCGATGTTTCCCTTCATATTCTCAACTTCATCGCCTACGAAGACCTCGTTTGCAAGTCCCATGCCCTTTTTGGAGTCCATGTTTCCAAAGGTTCCTTCAGTGTCTGAGACCGCGATACCGCAGCTTTCCTGCCCCCTGTGCTGGAGAGCGAAAAGCCCGTAGTAGACGGTGGGCGCAACATCATTTCCCGAAAGGTCGTATATCCCGAATACGCCGCATTCTTCGTGAAGACCTGTAATATTATCTCTTTCCATCAAAGACTCTTTCCCGAAAGCAGTTCATAGGCTTCGTGGTACTTTTCTATTGTTTTCTCTGTCACGTCGGAAGGAAGACTGTAGTCTGAATCGGGATTCGCCTTAAGATAATCCCGCACAAACTGCTTGTCAAAGGACGGCTCGGACTGTCCGACTACGTACTCCGACTTCGGCCAGAAGCGTGAACTGTCGGGTGTGAGCATCTCATCCCCGAGGACTATCTCCCCGTCTTCATCAAGCCCGAACTCAAACTTTGTGTCAGCGATAATGATCCCCTTCGAAAGAGCATAGTCCGCGCACTTTTTGTAAAGCTCTATGGTAAGTTTCTTCAGCATCCTGGCGTAGGTCTGTCCCTTTCCCGGGAAGAGTTTTTCAAGTATATTTGCGGACTCTTCAAGTGAGATATGCTCGTCATGATCTCCTATCTCCGCCTTCGTGGTAGGCGTATATATGGGTTCCGGAAGTTTTTCAGATTCCTGAAGGCCTTCCGGCAGAGCTATCCCGCAGACCATCTGGTCTTTCTTATATGATTCCCAGCCTGATCCCGTGATATAGCCTCTTACTATGCATTCGACAGGAAGCATCTTAAGCTTCTTTACGAGCATGCTCCTTCCTTCAAATTCCGGAGTCCTGAAAAACTCGGGCATATCGGAGGTATCCGTGGATATCATATGGTTTTTTACGACGTCCTTCGTAAAATCAAACCAGAACTCCGACATCTTTGTAAGGACTACGCCCTTCCCCTTGACATCATTTTTCAGGATCACGTCAAATGCGCTGATACGATCGGTAGCCACCATGATAAGGGCGTCCCCTATATCGTAGATCTCACGCACCTTGCCTTCCTTTACGGGTGAATACTCTTTCATAAAGCCCCTCTCCAACATGAAAAACCGCGCGCCCGTGACAGATACACGGGCGCGTAATCATTCAAATCAATAATTAACTATCTTTCCAAAGTCAGCCTTTAAGGAAGCGCCTCCCACGAGGCCGCCGTCGATATCGGGCTTTCCGAAGAGCGATGCGGCATTTCCCGCGTTCACTGATCCGCCGTACTGGATGCGGATGGCATCAGCCGTTGCAGCATCATAGATCTCGCCGATGCAGTCCCTTATAGCCTTGCAGACCTCTTCAGCCTGATCATCCGTAGCGGTCTCGCCTGTACCGATAGCCCAGATGGGTTCGTAAGCGATGACTGTCTTTGCAGCATCTGAAGCGGCAACATCCTGGAATGCGATCTTGATCTGCATCCTGATCCAGTCAAGATAGATGCCCTGCTTCCTCTGGGTGAGAGACTCGCCGCAGCAGATGATGGGGGTAAGACCTTTTTCAATGGCCTTCTTTACCTTCTTGTTCACGGTCTCGTCTGTCTCAGCGAAATACTCTCTTCTCTCGGAATGTCCTATGATGACATATTTGACACCTGCGTCAAGGAGCATATCAGCTGAGATCTCTCCCGTATAAGCGCCCTTGTCCTCGAAATAGAGGTTCTCGGCGCCGATAGCTATATTCGTTCCCTTTACAGTTTCTACGGCTACAGGGATATCGATAGCGGGAACGCAGAACACTACATCAACATCATCTGACTTTACAAGCGGGATCAGCTCCTCGCAGAGCGCCTTTGCCTCTGAAGGAGTCTTGTTCATCTTCCAGTTTCCCGCAACTATCTTTCTTCTAGACATTATTTTTCCTCCTGAAAATAATAATTATTTATCGTCTGCGGCATATACGCCGGGAAGCTTCTTCCCCTCAAGGAATTCAAGGGATGCGCCACCGCCGGTAGAGATATGGCTCATCTTTGCGGCAAAGCCCATCTGATTTACGGCAGCTGCGGAATCTCCGCCGCCGATGATCGTTGTAGCGTCGGTATCAGCAAGGGCCTGAGCCACAGCCTTTGTTCCGGCTGCAAGCACGGGGTTTTCAAAGATACCCATAGGGCCGTTCCAAACAACAGTCTTTGCGCTCTTTACAGCGGATGAATAAAGCTCGATGGTCTTGGGTCCGATATCAGCGCCTTCTTTGTCTGAAGGGATCTTGTCAGCGTCGAATACGGTCGTTTCGATGGAAGGATTGTCGATGGGATCAGGGAAAGCATTGATCGCAACGGTATCGATAGGAAGAAGAAGCTTCTTTCCTGACTTTTCAGCCTTTTCCATCATCTCCTTGCAGTAGTCAACCTTTGTCTCGTCAAGGAGGGAATTTCCGACCTCATAGCCCTTTGCCTTAAGGAAGGTATATGCCATGCCGCCGCCGATGATAAGTGTATCGCACTTTTCAAGGAGAGCGTTGATGACATTGAGCTTGTCAGCGACCTTCGCACCGCCGAGTATTGCAACGAAAGGTCTTACGGGATCTTCCACCGCGTTTCCGAGGAAGTCGATCTCCTTCTTCATGAGATAACCTACGGCACAGTTGCCGCCCTTCTTTCTGATGTAGTCCGTAACTACTGAAACGGAAGCATGAGGTCTGTGAGCTGAACCAAAGGCATCGCATACGAAATCGTCCGCAAGTGCTGCAAGTTCCTCTGCAAACTTCTCTCCAGCCTTCTCGGGCTTTGTCTCTTCCTCGCCGCGGAAGCGGGTATTCTGAAGGAGGATAACATCACCCTCGTTCATAGCGTCAACTGCTGCTGTGGTCTCTGCGCCTGTTACATTGTAATCTGAGATGAAC
>OMRF01000034.1 GCA_900313435.1 uncultured Lachnospiraceae bacterium
TGCTCGATGAGATTGCTGTTAAAGAAACTGCGAGTTTGCTGGAACAACGAATATAATGGGTCGGCAAGGAAGCCTATGGCAGGTCGATAATACCAGCGATTACCTTGCAGAGGCGTTGATGAAATCCGTGATCCATTCCTCATTGATCGCGATAGAGAATCCTGAAGATTACGAGGCAAAAGGCATTCTTTGAAAAGGAAAAGAACCTGGGTGGGGATTGAGGGTTTTGACAAGAAAGCAATTTGGTGAAAGAAATGGAAATTTGGGATGTCTATAATTCAAGTTTTGAAAAGATCGATGGGATGACTTTGATCCGTGGTAAGGAGGAAAGCATTCCGGAGGGTGTATATCATCTGGTATGTGATGTTTTAGTTCGGCATACGGACGGAACCATTCTTATCATGCAGCGAGATTCCTCTAAATCTCATCCGGGTATGTGGGAGGCTACTGCAGGTGGCTCTGCACTTAGAGGAGAGGATCCGCTTGAGTGTGCCATCCGCGAATTACAGGAGGAAACTGGTATCATCGCATCGGAATTACAGGAAATACGACGATTTGTATGGGATCCGACACATAGTTTTTATGTGGAATTTTTATGTGAAACAGACTATGATAAGAACAGTGTAGTTCTGCAGGAGGGTGAAACCTCCGCATTCAAATGGGTTACCGCAGACGAAGTTCTGAAAATGTCTCCGGAAGAAATGCTCAGCTGGAGAATGCGCCGATATATCTCGGAAGAAATTGTCGGACAGAAGAATCCCTGGGAAGAGATCAGCCTGGATGATTATGAAAAGCATATGAGTCTTGATTCTGTGAATCAGCTCCAGACGATGAATAAAATCATGAAGGAACAGTTTGAGGCTTATCCGGTAGATACAGCCATGGTTTTGGGTATAGCCGGAGGAAACGGACTGGAACATGTAGACATTGGCAAATACCATACTGTTTACGGTGTTGATATCAATGCGGAATACCTGACAGCTGTTACAGACCGTTATACGGATTTGGCTGATGTTCTGCGATGCCTGCATGTGGATATCGTAACTGAAGCTGCAAAGCTGCCTAAGGTAAAGCTACTCATAGCCAACCTGCTGATCGAGTATATCGGTTATGAGGCTTTTCAGCAGGCGATTCGACAGGTTGATCCGGAATATGTGTCCTGCGTGATACAGATCAATACAGATGAAAAACAGTGGGTTTCAGATTCTCCATACATTCATGCATTTGATCGGCTGGATGAGGTGCATCATCAGATGGAGCAGGAAGCCCTTTCATCATCGATGCAGGCTGTTGGATACTCATTGAGTTTGCAAAAAACAGAGGAACTCCCGAATGGGAAAGCATTAGTGAGATTGGATTATAAAAAAAGGAAGGGTGGAATTCCGTCATGATTTGAGAGAATTGATAAAGCCTTCAATTTTGGCATCGTTATCTCTTGAATCCTCATGTTTTCGATCCAGTAGAGAAACCGTATACTTCAGGTTTGGAAGAAGTTTTGTGATGGCATTCAATCCTTTCTGAACCTTACCGCCACCACTTGAAAAGAACAGGGATGTAACCTTCGTTGCTGCGGTTTTATCTGTTAAAAATGCATTTACGGCCGGAACTCCCTTGCTGTTCCAGATTGGTGATCCAAGAACAATTTCGTCATAGGAATCAATATCCACATCTATGGGTTTAAGCTTGGGTATATGCTTAAAAGCCACCTGTCCTCCACCTACGATCATCCGAGCTGCGAAGCTCTTTGGCATATCTTTGATGGTTTCAAGTCTCAGAAGATCTGCGTCCAAAGCTTTTGCTATCTTCTTTGCCGCTTCTTCCGTATTCCCTGTTAATGAATAATAAGCTACCAGTCTCTTCATTCTTCTTTGTCCTCCTGATTAAGGTCCATCATCTATTTAAATATTATGGCACGATTTTATTAAACAATCATTAAACTTCGGAGAATTAGCTGAAATGTCAGTTCACAGGTGGGATGGTGGATGGTATACTCATAGAGTACTATATGGTTTACGAAAAAGGATGAGTTACACCTTGTGGGGACGAAGAAATGGTAA
>OMRF01000099.1 GCA_900313435.1 uncultured Lachnospiraceae bacterium
TTTGAGATATCATTATCCGAAAGCTCCGCGGAAATGCTTTCCGCCCTTTTAAGTACGGCATCGGGAAGACCCGCTATACGTGCGACCGCGATCCCGTAGCTTTTGTCCGCGCCGCCGCGGACTATCTTTCGAAGGAAGACAATGTCGCTGCCGCTCTCCCTTACGGCTACGCAGTAATTGTTCACTCCGTCGATCAAACCCTCAAGCTCTGTCAGCTCGTGGTAATGTGTCGCGAAGAGAGTCTTCGCCCCGATGTTTTTCTTGTCGGCAATATACTCAACCACAGACCAGGCGATGGAAAGTCCGTCATAGGTACTTGTTCCCCGTCCTATCTCATCGAGAATGATGAGTGAACGGCTTGTTGCGTTCCGAAGGATGTTTCCGACCTCGTTCATCTCGACCATGAAGGTTGATTGTCCGCTTGAGAGGTCATCGGAAGCACCGACTCTCGTGAATATCCTGTCGCAGATCGATATGTTTGCGCTGTTTGCGGGAACAAAGGAGCCAAGATGCGCCATCAGAACGATCAATGCAGTCTGCCTCATGTATGTGGATTTTCCTGCCATATTGGGGCCGGTGATCACAGCGATCCTTTTTTTGTCATTGTCAAGTACGGTGTCGTTTTCGACAAAGAGTTCATCCGTCCTTATCTTTTCAATGACAGGATGCCTGCCTCCCCTGATCTCGATCTCTCCGTCCTCGTTGATAGTGGGCCTTACATATCTGTTCCTGTCAGCTGTATAGGCAAGGGACTGAATAAGATCAAGACTGCTGAGTAACCTTGCCGTCCGCTGGATCCTTTCAGTCTGCTGCTTGATCCTTTCGAGGATATCGTAAAAAAGCTCCTTTTCAAGTGCGAGAAGCTTTTCCTCGGAGCCAAGAAGAGTGTTCTCAAGCTCTTTAAGCTCAGGGGTGTAGTATCTTTCAGCGTTTACCAGAGTCTGCTTTCTTATGAAATAATCAGGAACCTTGTCACGGAAGGAATTTGAAACTTCAAGGAAATAACCGAAGACCTTATTGTATTTGATCTTTAAGTTCTTGATATCGGTCTTTTCCCTCTCCTTTTCCTCGATCTCGGAAAGCCATTTTTTTCCCTCGGTCTTGGCAGCCCGTAATCTGTCAGCATCTTCGGAATAGCCTTTTTTAATGAATCCACCGTCATAGACAACTGCGGGAGGCTCCGGTTCTATCGATCTTTCAAGGAGCATCGATATGTCCGAAAGATCGTCGATCTCTAAGGATATCTCGGAAAGCAGAGCGCTTCTCGCATCCTTTAAGAGAAGCCTGATACCCGGTATCACTTGAAGGGAGTTTTTCAGCGCTATCAGATCCCTGGGATTTGCGGTCTTGTAGGTCACCCTTGTGAGCAGTCTTTCAAGATCATAGACTCCTGAAAGGTATTCACGAAGCTCATCGCTTGTAGCGATATCGTTTTTCAGCTCATCTACGGCATCAAGCCTTTTTTCTATATCCTCCTTCATAAGGAGGGGCATCTCTATCGCGTGGCGAAGAGCCCTTGCGCCCATCGCTGTCTTCGTATGATCCAGTACCCAGAGAAGGGAGCCAATACGCTTCTTTTCCCTCATTGTCTCCACAAGCTCAAGATTTCTCCTGGTCTGATAATCGAGGATCATATGTTTTCCGGTGGAAAACCTTCTCAGTGAGGAAAGCTGCGAAAGCTCGACTTTTTGCGTTTCGGAAAGATAATTGATCAGGGCTCCGGATGAGAGCAGGCAAAGCTCATCACCTGACATGCCGAGTCCCGAAAGATCCCTTACCCCAAACTGCTTAAGAACCGTTCTCTCTGCTTCCTTCGCGTCATAATAAATGCTCTTTAAGGGCGAGAATGAGGTCTGATGTCTCGCCACATATGAATCCCGGTCAAAGGGACTCATGAGAAAAGCTTCATTTACGACTATTTCGGAAGGGTCGGCTTCTTCTAAAAGATCAAGAAGGGAGTCTCTGTTCTCCTCCTCCGAGACAAAGAATTCTCCGGTTGAAACATCAGCGCAGGAAACTCCGAAACGGCCTTCTCCGAAGAAGATGGAGGCAATGTAATTATTCTTTGTTCCGTCAAGAGAGTCATCAATATTTGTTCCCGGGGTAATGACCCTTATCACCTCACGCTTTACGATGCCCTTTGCTTCTTTAGGATCCTCGACCTGCTCACAGATCGCTACTTTGTAGCCTTTTTTTACGAGACGGTTGATGAATCCCGAGGCACTATGCCAGGGAACGCCGCACATAGGGGCTCTTTCCTTAAGTCCACAGCTCTTTCCCGTAAGTGTGAGCTCAAGCTCCCTCGAGACTATCTTTGCGTCATCAAAGAACATCTCATAGAAATCCCCGAGACGATAAAAAAGAATGCAGTCCTTGTAATCCTCCTTTGTCAGAAGATACTGCTGCATCATCGGAGTCACAGAATCATTTTCGGATAACTCAAGATTGTTTGAATATTCTTTTTCTTTCAGCTCTTTTGTCATATCGTGTCACAACGCTTCCATAAGCTTTTCTGCGCACTTCATTCCATCAACTGCGGCAGACATTATCCCTCCGGCATAGCCTGCCCCTTCTCCGCAGGGAAAAAGGCCCTTCATAGTAAGGGACATCAGATCTTCACCTCTTTCGATCCTGACGGGAGAAGATGTTCTGGATTCCACTCCTGAAAGAATGGCATCCTCTCTTGAAAAGCCTTTTATCTTTTTCCCGAAGGCTGTTATCCCCGACAGGATAGTCTCATATATATCATCAGGGAATAATGTGTCAAGACGTCCGAAGGCTGTTCCGCCAAGTGTATCGCTTTCATATTTTCCATAGGACGAAGAAGCCCTTTTTTCCCTGAAATCCGAATAAAGCTGCTGAGGGATAAGACCCTTTGAAAGGGACCAGGCTTTTTTCTCAAGAGCTTCCTGGAAGGCTATTCCACAGAGCGGATCATCTGAATCAAAATCCTGCCTTCCCACGGAAACTATGAGGGCGGAATTTGCATTCCTCCCCTCTCTTGCAGCATTGCTCATCCCGTTTATCGAAAGCATACCTTTTTCAGATGAAGAATTTATGACCTTTCCTCCGGGACACATGCAAAAGGTCCAGATATTTCTTGGAGCTATCCCTGTGTGAGTGAGCTTATATGAAGCCGGCGGCAGGATGCTTTCTTTAATACCGTACTGACTTTCATTTATCTGGCTTTGAGGGTGCTCTATGCGAAGCCCGACGGCAAAATCCTTTCCCTTCATCAGGATTGACTTTGAATTAAGCATTCGCATGGTATCCCTTGCGGAGTGACCGATGGCAAGTATGCAGGCGTCTGAAAGGAAATTATCGCCCTTTTCCGTGACAAGGCCGCTAAAGAGCCTTATCCCGTTATCCTCAGAAAAAAGGATGTCCGTAACTGTCGTGTTAAAATAAAACTCTCCTCCAAGGGCCTCTATGGCCTTTCTCATGGCAGGAAGAATGATGAGCAGCCTGTCGGTCCCTATATGCGGCTTCGCGTCATAAAGGATGTTCTTATCTGCTCCGAATTTATGAAAGGTTTCGAGAACGAAGTCCTGCCTTTTGTCCCTGTCTTTTGTAAGAGTATTAAGCTTACCGTCCGAAAAAGTGCCGGCTCCGCCCTCTCCGAAGCATACATTGGTATTTTTTGAAAGCTCACCGCCCGAAAAGAAGGTTTTTACTATCCCTTCCCTTTCCTCTGCTGCCGCTCCTCTTTCAAAAATAATCGGTCTTGCTCCGGCAAGCGAGAGAACATACGCACTAAACAGTCCGGCCGGACCGTCACCTACGATAAGAGGCCTTTTCTCGCCGGATCTCAACGGGAAAGAGCTGATCTCATACTTTTTTTCAAAATAGCTTTCTATTGTAAGCTTTCCCCTGTATCTTTTCAGGAGCCTGTCCTCTTCGGGAAAGGTGGCCGCAATAGCATAAAGGATAAAGATATCGGGCTTCTTCCTTGCGTCTATGGATTTTTTCAGTATGGAAAGCCTTCTGATGCCATCCTCCCTTTCTCTCAATTCCTTTGAAAGAAAGCGGGTCAAAAGTCTCTCCTCAGGAAGCTCATCTTTCATTTGGAAGAAAGAAAGCGGAATCTTTATATTTGTTATCTTAAGCATTCAGGCCTCCCGCAGCTGATAGTCCTGCAAGACGTCCGGTAGCGAAAGCAAAATGGAGATTGTAGCCTCCGCAGATCCCGTCACAGTCCAAAAGCTCCCCTGTCACAAAAACTCCGGGAACATTATGAAGTTCCATGGTATGAGGGTCAATACTTGAAAGCGAAAGTCCCCCTGAATTGGTCTGAGCCTTTTCATAGCCCGAAAAGCCTGTCATATCAAGGGAGAAGCATGAAAGGATATCAAAAAGAAGACTAAGCTTTTTCTTTGAAAGGTCAGACAGCCGGTCAGAAAGTGATATCCCGGCTTTTTTCAGGAAATAGGGGATCATTTTGTAGTTCAGTATGGAAAGGAGTGCATCCTTTATCCTGACATCATATTTAAGATCGGAAAGAAAGACGGACGGATCAAAGCCTTCGGGAAGAAGGTTGAGATCAAGTCTCACTCTCTCACCCTCATCAAAAAGCCTGACGGCAGCAGAACTGACATTCAAAACAGGAATGCCCGAGATATTTCCCTTGTTGAACTGCAACTCACCAAAATCGGTAGCAACTACTGCCCCATTACATGCTACATTTATCCGCCCGTAAACGCGTATTCCGGCAAAATCTTCGGAAAAACCGCCCTCACATTGCAATGGAGAAAGAGCAGGAAGGGGTTTTTTTACAGATAACCCCAAAGAAGAAAGGATCTCATAGCCGTCCCCGGACGCTCCCGTATCGGGAGCAGCAAGGCCTCCGGTAGAAAGAATGATATTATCTGCCAAATGAGCCCCGGTTTTTGTATACACCCTGAAATGAGTGCCTTCTTTTTCAAGAGAGACAACCTTTTCTTCAAAACTGAAGATCACGCCGCTCTCCTTTGCATTCAAAAAAAGGACGTCTCTGAAGGATTTTGCCTCCCCGCTGTAAGGATAAAAGCAGCCGTTCCTTTCGTAAGGGACGATCCCTGCCTCTGAAAAGAATTTAAGGGAAGCTTCCAAAGTGAAGGATCTGATTATCTCTTCAGCACTCTTAATGTCAGATGAATGATAATGCTCTATGGAAAGATCCTTATTCGTGAAATTACATCTTCCGTTCCCTGTTCGGGAGAGCTTTTTTCCTGAGAGGGGATTTTGCTCGATGACAAGGACGCTTTTTTGTGGGGCAGTCTTCTTTGCGCTTATAGCAGAAGCAAGACCTGCCGCTCCTCCCCCGATTATTATGATGTCAAAGATATCATCTTTCATCAGGAAGAAGCCTCATCTTTGTCAAAAGCCTTGCTATCTTTTTGCCCTTCGGGAACCGTTCGACCTCTTCTCTTGAGATGGTCCTGGTTAGGAGCAGGATAAGAGCATAGCTTATTATTCCGAAGATAATGGATATGATCGTCGATATCGTATTTGAATGTGTTATGTAGTGCATCGCATGGTAGAACAGGAATGTGAGAACACCCATGGCAGCTGATGCCGCGGCAGGCTGGACAAAGGTAGACACAAAATTGAGCCTTACATTGGCATGCTTTGAGAGCGCGATATTGTTGAGCACACACATAAGAAGCGCGTAGAAGGCGTTCGCGATTATCACTGCATATATATTGAGATTGAAGACCCTCATCAGTAATATGAGGAGCAGTGCCTGAAGACCAAGGGAAATGGCCGCGTTTATGACAGGTATCCTGAGGCGGTCTACTCCCTGCAGAAGTCCGTTTGAAAGTGTGGAAAGCGAGAAAAATACCACGGATACAGCGCCAACAAGCATCATCATGGAGGAAGTATTGTCGGTATCCGAGAACAGAAGCATCATTAAGGGACCGGAAAGCGCCATGAGACCGGCGGTGCAGGGAAAGGCGATCAGCATGGTAAATCGTGTGACGGACTTGATCTGCCGCTTTACGGAAGCCTTCTTTTTGAGCATAAAGGCCTTTGTAAGACTTACAACGGCTGAGGAGGCCATGGCTGAAGCTATGGAGATGGGAACATTTATGAGGACTCTGAACTGTCCGGCGTAAACGCCCCACCATTCAGAGATCTGCTTTGCCTCATAGCCCTGAATCACCGCGATGTTCTTGAAGAGGGTCTGATCCACAATAGAGCTGATATTGTATATCGTTGTGGAAAGCAGGACCGGAACTATGGTAAGGACAAGTATCTTTATGAGGGAAGAATAGGATTCTTTAGTTTCGCTTACGCTCTTTCTTACCTTCTTTTTGAACTTTGCGTAAAATACGAGGAAAACAAAGATGAAAAAGATGAGGGCAGCGAGAGCGCCCGCGGCTGTTCCCATGGTGCCGCCGGCCGCACCGTATGAGGCGGCGGTGTTGTCTGCGTTGACAAGGATCCTGCCTGCCTTCTGACCATAGGAGAATAATGCATAGGCACATACGATCGATATCACAGCATTTGTGATCTGTTCGATGACCTGCGAGATCGCCGTAGGTACCATGGTTGAGAGCCCCTGGAAAAAGCCCCTGAGAACTCCAAGCAGGGCAACGATTAGGATGACCGGACCAAGTACGGTAAGCGCGGGAGCCGCAAAGGGGGTCTTTAAGAATCCACAGAGTTCATTGCTGAAGAACAATATAACAAGCATTCCTGCAGTGCCTGTAATACTTGCGAAAATAAGAGAGCCTTTCAGTACTCTCATCACATTCCCAGGCTCTGCCTTAGCGGCCCGGGCCGCGACGAGCTTTGACACCGCCAGCGGAATACTGTATGAAGATATGATGAGCAGGATATTGTAAATCTCATAGGCTGTACCGTAGTAATCGTTCCCGGTCTTCCCGATAATGGCGGTAAGGGGGATGCGGTAAACCAGCCCTATGATCCTGCTTATGATCGAAGCTCCTGCCAGGATCGAGCCCTGGATTATCAGCTGGGAATCACTGTTTGAGCGTTCCTTCGTCATCTTGCGTTGAATTCCTCTATGGTTGAATAAAAATTGTTCTCATCACTGTGATAATTTTC
Source organism: uncultured Lachnospiraceae bacterium (assembly GCA_900313435.1). Taxonomy (GTDB): domain Bacteria; phylum Bacillota; class Clostridia; order Lachnospirales; family Lachnospiraceae; genus RUG306. Next base: position 7,051 of record OMRF01000099.1, read on the forward strand.
TATGAGGCTCACCCAGGTTTTTCCGGGATTTAACTCTATCTCACTTCCATTCGGCATGTAATAGCGGGTGATATCTGTATCGCTGTACTTTTCCCATGTGATATCGATCATTTTTCCCTTTGTTATGAATTTTCCTTTACCGGAGCCCTTCAACGGAATGTTAAGGTAGGTCGTGCCCTCGTATATGGAACAGGGAACATCCTGAAGGATGATGTTACTGACCATGATCTGCTTTCCGTCGACTGCGTCCATCTCCGGCTCATCGTATTCATAGCGTTTGTAAAGTCCTGTGCTCTTATCATATATGAAATAAGGCTGGTTGTTGAAGAGATAGAGAGAAAGCGCTTCACAGGGCTCTCCGGAGGGCAGGGTATTCTCTTTTTCGGAAAAGATAAAGTGATCCCGGAGTCCCTCTTTCTTCGTAGTCCTGTATTCCTTGAGTGCTATGCCTTCATCAACGCCCTTTCCGCTAGTATAAGCATTGTGTGGAGAATTCCTGTCGGATGTGCGGAACCATATATCGTTCAGGCTTCCGTCCGTTCCGTTAAGATCCGCTACTATCCCGGTGGCGAGCAGCTCCTCACCCTGGACGGACTGACCGAAATGAACATATACGGCATCATATTCTGAAGCGATATAAGCAAAATACGGTCTGCAGGATCTTAAGTTCCCTATCCTGTCAAGGGAAGTGTAATCCTCAAATACAGCCATATATCTCGTCATCCCGCCCTCCATGGGACATTCGTAAATGACTCCTGCAGAGTTTATCCCGTAATGAGGAAGTGCAGGGTGAGAATTTTCTATCATGAAAGCAACGTTTCTCTTGGTAAGGAGAGAAGGATCGGAAAGAACTTCGCCCGTAAGCGGACTCTTTGGACCTTTTGGCTTTTCGGGTTCAGAAGACGAAGCCTGTGAGGAAGCACTCTTTGAGGACGATTGCGCCTTTAATGAAGACTCTTTCCTTGAAAGCTCAAGGCTGCTCTCTTTTATGCTTCTTGAAGCGCTTGCACTTTTTTCTTTCTCGGCAGCTTTCTTTTGCGAAGAGGATACAAAAACAAAAAGCCCAGTCAAAAGCAAAAGGACTGCCAAAAGAACGACTATAAGGATGATTGATCTCTTCTTTTTTGACATTTTATCTTTATCTTGTGATGGAAAGCTCTTCCATTATCTTTTTTTGCATTGCTTCCATTTCTGTCCGCTCATCCTCCTTTATATGGTCAAAGCCTATAAGATGAAGCGTGCTGTGACACAGGAGAAATGCGAACTCTCTTTTTACGGAATGCCCGTATTCTGCAGCCTGTGAAACGATCTTTTCCTCACAGACCACTATATCGCCCAGCATTACCTCCCCGGTATCAGGGTTTATGGATTCGGTTTCATTCAAAGAAAGTATCTTCTCATAGTCTCTTGAAGGCCCAAAATCAATGAGAGGAAAGGAAAGCACATCGGTTACGCTGTCAACTTCACGATAGGTTTTGTTAAGATCCTTTATCTCATCTTTTGTCACGAAGGAGAGCGACACCTCTGCTTCCCTGTCAAAGCCTGCAATGGACAGGGTTTTTCTCACGGTGTTTTCTGCCGTGGTAAAAATATCAAAATCAAATTCAGGAACATTATCGTCTGGCATTATCAGAGTCATAAAAACGCCCCCTTAAAGGATATCCAGCTTTGCGAGAAGATCCCTGATCCTCAGAAACTGGTTTATCGACATACCGGATTTATCATAGAACCCTTTTGCGGAAAGCTCATTCATGGCCTGATAGATTATCATACTCTGGTTCCATTCGGTTTGGGGAGCCTTACGATATTCCTCTTCAAGCTTTGTGACTGAGGTGCTTGCCATGTGGACTATAGCGGATTCAACCGTGGTAGGGAGTCTTCCATCACCGGGATATTCCGACAGTATCTGGATCACATCAGATGGAAAGCAATGATCCTCTGCGATCCTTATCGCGTTTTCTATATAGGGTTCCCCCTCCATAATCCCGAGCCGGTAATAGAAGCCGCCTGCGGCAGCAGTCCTGTCTTTTGCCCCGATCACAAACGCACAGCTCTCTGCTGCCCTTCTCACTCTCATGGCGTGCTCATATTCTTCCATCGAAAACAGCCTTATATCCTTTGAAAGGGAATAATCGGCGTCAAGGATCATGTCGTAGGCGCTGGTAGGCTCTCTTTTGTCGGCCTCCACAAGCTTCGGAAACAGTACAAAGGCAAAGAGTACACTCACAAGTCCTATTGCAAGTGAGCTCGGAAGAACGTCAATAGAAAGAGTCCCGTATGAAAGCCAGATGAACAAACAGGGTACGAAGGCACTGACGCAAAAGATAATGAGTCCGGTAAATAGCGTAAGCTTTTCATCCCTTAGATAATCAGCCATCAGGGCGCCGATAGTTCCGACCAATAATAAGCAAAGGAGAACAAAGCTCCCGGAGGCTGAAATAACAGAAAACAGCGCCGCAAAGAAAATCGTCATTGAAAGCGACAGCTTGCCGTTCATTACTACAGTCAGGAGGAAGGCGAGCGGCATTACCGGGAAGAAGAAGTCTGCAAAAAAGGTGCCGATAAACACAATGACAAAGCAGATAATGAATACGATCATCATCCGAAGATAGCTTGTAGCATTGTAGGAAAGCCTGTTTTTCAGCCTTTCGTTTCGAAGAATGAGAAGGAATGAAAGGAGAAACGTTGCAGTCAGCGCGATCACGACTATCATCTCATCTATCAGGAGATTTTTTCTCAAGGCAAGAAGAAAGGTCCCGATCAGAAAAACCGCAGCTATCAAAATGAAAGTAATGACCCGTCCTTTTGAGATCCTACCTTCTTTTGTCCTTTGAACCTTCGAAGCGCTTTGCTTTTGTCTTTGTCTGCTTATTTTCGTATTCTTCATATGCTTCAACGATCTTCTGAACAAGAGGATGCCTCACAACATCTTCTTTCTTAAGGCAACAAACGCCGATGCCCTCAATACCCTTAAGCACTGAAAGCGAAACGGAAAGCCCGGAGGTTTGTCCTTTGGGAAGATCCTTTTGTGTCAGATCGCCTGTGATGACTGCCTTTGAGCCAAAGCCTATCCTGGTAAGGAACATCTTCATCTGCGCAGGCGTGGTATTCTGAGCTTCATCAAGTATGATGAAGGAACTGTCAAGAGTCCTTCCCCTCATATATGCAAGGGGAGCAACCTCTATAAGCCCTTTTTCGGTATTTCTCTGAAAACTCTCCTGCCCCATTATCTGATAAAGAGCGTCATATAACGGTCTAAGATAAGGGTCAACCTTGCTCTGAAGATCGCCCGGAAGAAAGCCGAGCTTCTCTCCCGCCTCTATAGCCGGCCTCGTAAGTATTATCCGGTCAACCTCACCCCTTCCGAAGTAGAGGCAGGCAAGCGCCATAGCAAGATATGTCTTTCCCGTTCCCGCAGGCCCCACTCCAAAGGTGACCATATTATTACGGATGAGATCAACATAATTCTTCTGTCCTATGGTCTTTGGCTTTATCGGTTTTCCGGAGACGGTATGAGCTATGATGTCGGAATCCATCTTCAGAAGATCATGCTCCGCCAGATTTTCATCATCCAGGGTAAGCGCATAGGATATATTCTCAGGAGTAAGGAGCGTGTCGCTTTTGGACAGCTCAAGGAGCTCGGAAAAAACACTCTCGGCTCTTTTTATGTTTTTATCCGTTCCAAGCAGCTTGACCTTCCCATCCCTTATCACTACGGAAACAGAAAGCTTCTTTTCAAGGATGGAGAGATTTTTGTCAAACTCACCGAATATGTTTTTTAGATGCTCGTCAGGTATGTAGATTTCCTTTTCTTCCAATGTGCCCACCACAACAGATTGTATAATATCACTTTAGCAATACTAATGATAGTGCTTTTGAAAAATAATGCACTATTGTGAAAGAGTAACCACAGGGATATAAACAAAGTTCGCCCGCTCTATCTCACTCAAAAGACCATGCTTGTCAATGACCAGAACGGAAAGGACATTGTTTCCTTCGGGAACCTGAATGGGACCGTCATATCTTGAAGAGTTCACGTCAGGTCTTGAACCGTCCCAGGTATAGTAGATCGTTCCTCCCTTCGCGGAACTAAGTATTTCAACCGCGATCGGAACGGAATAATTTCCGCCCGACGGAACGATAACGGGGAGGTTAGGAGCCTGATAGGTTATAGTATAGGTCTTTGTGACAAGAGGACCTTTAACTCCGCTCTGTGAAACGGCTCTTGCCGAAATAACGCTTTCTCCGTCACTTAATTGTATCGGCTCCTCAAAAAGAGTGCCGCCATCGGAAGGATCTCCGTCGTTTATCGTATAATAGATCTGATAGCCCTTTGGCGATGAAAGGGAAAGAGAAATGTCATCCTCATACTCTCCTTCTTCTTCGGAGAATATTACTTCACCTGCCCATGCGTCCTCTATCTTTGCTTTCTGTGCAGAAGTCTTTGCCTTTTCAAAAAGGGACGAGAGACCGTCATAATCTTCATCAAGAACCATTATTTCTGTAGTTGCGAAAAATGCTTCCTCATTTTCCGGATCAAGCTCGAGCACCTTTGAATAATAGGAAAGAGCCTCAGGCCTTTTCGAAAGGTTTTTGTATGAGTCGGCTATATTAAGATATGATCTTATCAGCTCTTCATTGTTTTCATTTTCGTTGATCGCGGCAGCATCAAGATACAAGGCTATGGCGCTCTCATAATCACCGTCCTGATAAGCTTCAGAAGCGCGGTTCACCTTATATTCATAGCTCATCGTATAACTTACGGCAAAATAGACGATCAGCGCACATATACAGATCGAGACTAAAGTGGCGGCAGTTACTATCTTTGAATATGGCTTCTTCTTTTTCTTCTTATTCTCTGTCTCTGTGGTATCATCGGGCGCTCCTGCCTTAGCAGCCATTATAAATTCATGTTCTTCAGGATGAGCTACTATGGAAGGAATGATGTCAACTGAAAATTCATCATAATCAGGCACCATTTGAACAGCCTTACCGCATTTTTCGCAGTAAAGCTTTCCTTCCGGCAATTCGTTTCCGCAACTTGCGCACTTCATGTTTTATTTTGTAAGAGCGCGCGTTTTCGCGGACTCAAAGCAGTTTTTCATGAGCATGGCGATGGTCATCGGACCTACTCCGCCCGGAACAGGCGTTAAGTATGAGCATAGATCCTTTATATCTTCAAAGTCACAGTCTCCGCAGAGCTTTCCTTCATTATCGCGATCCATTCCTACATCGATCACAGCAGCGCCTTCTTTGATATAGTTTCTTGTGAAAAATTTGGGCTTCCCGATGGCGGCAATTAAGATATCAGCTCTTTTGCAGATATCTTTAAGTTCTTTTGTATGTGAATGGCAGATGGTGACTGTGGCGTTTTCACGGAGCATAAGGAGCGCCATGGGTTTTCCGACAATATTGCTCCGGCCTGCGATAACACAGTTCTTTCCGTCGATCGGAACACCGCTTCTCTTCAGAAGCTCTATTATCCCTGCAGGGGTACAGGGAAGAAAGCCATCGTTTCCGATCAGAAGATTCCCTACATTTACGGGATGAAAACCGTCAACGTCCTTTTCCGGCTTTATCCGAAGGGTCACCCTGTTTTCATCCATATGAGGGGGAAGAGGAAGCTGAACAAGGATACCGTCTATATCCTCCCTTTCATTCAACTCATCTATCAGCGAAAGAAGTTCTTCCTCTTTTGTTTCAGCGGGAAGCTCATAGGAGACAGACCTCATACCAGTGTATTCACAGGCCTTCTTCTTGTTTCTGACATAGACCTGGGATGCGCTGTCGTCTCCGACCAGGATCACGGCAAGTGAGATATCCCTCTTTATTTTTTCCTTTAAAGCAGATACCTGCTCCTTTACTTCATCCTTTATTTCCTGTGATATTTTTTTTCCATCGATAAGGATCATTGTTTTCTCCTGATTCAGTAAAAAGCTGCGCTTTTAGAATAATCCAGTGATCTTTCCGGTAGTCTCGTCAACATCGATAGAATAGGCGGCCGGAGTCTTCGGAAGACCAGGCATGGTGAGCATCGTTCCTAAGATAGCTACCACAAAGCCGGCTCCGGCTGAAGGATAGACCTCTCGTACATTGATATCAAAGCCCTCCGGTCTGCCAAGCTTCTTGGGATCATCGGACAAAGAATACTGCGTCTTTGCGAGACAGACGGGAAGATCTCCCATACCAAGGGCGGTAAGATGGGAAAGCTCCTTTTCGGCCGCGGAAGAATATGAAACGCTGTCTGCTCCATATATCTTCTTTGCTACAGTTTCAATCTTTTCCTTAAGGGGCATATTATCGGGATATAGCGGAGTAAACTCTGACTTTTCTGTCTCGAGCTTTTTCAAGACCGAATCCACAAGATCCTGTCCTCCGTCTCCTCCCTTTGCCCATACGTCGGAAAGCGCGAATTCGCAGCCTCTTTCCCTGACGAAGTCCTCTACAAAGCTTAATTCTTTCTTTGTGTCCGAATCGAATCTGTTCAGAGTCACAACCACCGGAACCTTGTATAGCTTAAGGTTCTCGATATGCTTTTCAAGATTGACGATGCCTTTCTTCAGGGCATCCAGATTTTCCTTTGAAAGCTCATCCTTGCTGACACCACCATTATACTTAAGGGCACGGACAGTCGCTACCAGAACGACGCAGTCAGGAGAAAGATTGGCTTTCCTGCATTTTATGTCAAAGAATTTTTCTGCGCCAAGATCAGAACCGAAGCCGGCCTCAGTAACACAATAGTCTGCAAGCTTCAGACCGAGCTTTGTTGCTCTTACGGAATTGCAGCCGTGTGCGATATTTGCAAA
>OMRF01000141.1 GCA_900313435.1 uncultured Lachnospiraceae bacterium
TATATCAAAACAACGTATATTCATTCATCCTTTTTTTTAGTATGATACTTACAGATATAGAAGTCAAGTATAATGCGTAATCGGTATCTGTCAAGCAATCGTTGGCAAATCATCCAGCAATTCAATTTTCTTGTTGAAAAGGAGGCCTTCCCTCCGCTTCGCTACGGGAAGCCTTTTATCTATATCCGATATCTCAAAAGATATCGATGGATATCCTTGCTCTGCTTGGCTGATATTCTATCTGGTGGAGTCAGGCGATCAACCCTGCGCGAAGCGCACCGCTTTGCGGCTGCGGGGTTGACAGCCCGGCTCCGCCAGATATTCTTTTAATCAAGCAGAGCAAGGATTATCAGGCGCTTCAAGCGCCTTTTTTCAAGGGCGGAGGCGCCAGCCTCCGGCTTCCTTTTTTACCTGTAGATCAACCCTGTTGCTGGCCGGTCATCAAATATCTTCAGAAACGCCTTTCTGCTCGCGGTCATTCCGGACTCTTTCAGGATGATATGCCCTTCCGCGATATTTCCTGTCTTATTTCCCCGGCCATCGTATTTCGGAGCCTGTGCGGCGCTCAGTATCTCCCATACTACCGGAGCTTTGTCATTTTCTACTATCGCATCTTTATAGTGCTTTATATCTTTCCATATGGTACGGTTTGCTATGCGTGCCAGTATCTTTCCCATATGGTTCCCGCCGGATATGCTCCAACTGCATTTCCTGTGTTTCATGCGGAGTGTGATATTGCTACAGTTCTGATTTTCCTGTGTCCCCAGGTTTTTGTATTCTATCCCGTCCGGATTTTTGGGTATCCTCAACCCGCGATCTTGGTACGGTTTAAGCCACTCTTTGTTGTCCTCCAGGTATTTAAGCAGTTCTAATGCCTTCTTCTCTTCTTTGTCTTCTTCCGCTATGTTGTCTGCATACGTCTGTATCGTTTCAAGAAGCTTTTCGGTCTCGCAGTCATCATACAGCTGTCTTATCCAGCGCTGCATCTCTTTGTCTTTTATGGTCTCCGTTATCTTTTTGTATACGTGGAACCGGTCAAGTTGAAACTCCGTGCTGGGATCCTCACAGTTTCTGACCCAGTCTGCTCCATCTCCGTTGAGTACCCGTAATTTTATCGCCTCCGTGTCGTAGACCTGTTTTATCATCGCTTCACGCAGTTTCTGGAATGTCTTTCCATCCTCGAATCCCACGCTCATCACTTTTCCGATCAGATCCCCGTTTTTGCTCCAACCCTCATATGCCGTGCTGACTTTTATCTCACGTCCCTTTTTCCCCTTCGGCCGGCCTCTGCCCTGCAGGTGTATGTAGATCCCATCTGCCTCCTCAAACAGTACCGGCACTTCTTTTCCGCCCTCTATCTCATCCCTGTCGTATTCCCTTATGAGAGCCGCTTCCTCTGCCTCAAGCTTCTCTCCGAACTTCTGCGTTACATTCCAGGCCGTCTGATGTGAGATCTCCATCTTTGTTGTCCGGTCCAGCTCCTTTGCCGTATTCCGGAAGCTCAGCTTGGTGGTTCCGTCTACTATAGCCTCTACCGCGCTCATGGACATGCTACCGATCATGTCCATCTTCAGTACTTCATTCAGCAGATAGATGTAATGCTTATGTCCTTCCTCATCCTTTGTCTCATATACGACTCTTTCATAGGGCACATCTCCATATATACAGGTTATATGATCGCCCTTCTTGCCCTTGTGGCGGTACCGGCTCCGGTCTCTTTTCACCATTAGCATGTCATCTATGGCCTTCAGGATCTCCTGAGTTTCTTTTACTGCCTCCTTGCAGTGGTAACTGTAAATTGCCTCCTCAATGTCCTTGAATGTCAGTTCATCTTTGCTTAGAATAGTATCCATACAGTATTTCTCCTATGTGTTCTTTTGGCGATTAACATCATAAGTGAATTACTGTATGTTGTGAAGAGGGGGGATTCCACTCCCTCTTCCTTTTTTCTTTTTGCCAACTAATAATTTACTCTAACCGTAAAATATGAGTGTCGGCATGCAGCGAGGAAGGCGGTGGGAAGGCAGCGTCATGATAAAAGAAGAAAAAGTTTTGAAAATTTGAAAATTCCGCTGCCATATTTTATAATTCATCGTATAAAGGAATAGAACAGTATGAAGGAGAAACGGACAAGTTCCGGGCAGAATGCATTTAAAATCAAAATGGAGGAAGCAAAATGAGTGAAGAGAACAAGAACATCTTAAATGACGAGATGCTGGAGAACGTAAGCGGGGGCTTCGGTAAGCCGATCGGAAAGACAAAGTGGGGATTCCCGTATGACAAAGATCA
>OMRF01000291.1 GCA_900313435.1 uncultured Lachnospiraceae bacterium
CTTAAAAGCATCGCGTTCTCTTTAAGGTCGCTTTCCGCTTCGTACCCTGAGGTTATCTCTTTTTTGTCTTTATTTTTGCTGATATCATCCCTTACCTCACGGGAATCGGTAATGTTTTTTTCACTAAGCTTTTTTAAAAGCTCCTTATTTGCAGCTTCAAACTCATTGATCGCCTTATGGGCAGCTGTCAGCTTTTCCTTGGCCAGAGCCTGTTTTTTTGACTTGTAGACCCACGCGCTCTCAGCCTTCCTGGAAGCTTCCTCGCATTCGGAAAGCTTTTGGAGGAGGTCATCGAGCTTACTGTCCCGATCCACTGTCAGTTCGCTGATCTTTTTGTAATCCTCATATTCGGGATCATTTTCATCGAGTTTTCCTTTTATCTTTTTTTCTGTCTTGGAAGCGTCTGCGCATTTTTGAATAGCAGAAACAACATCCGGCTGTTTTACTATCTGCATCGCAGCCTCGAGCTTTTCCCAATGATGTTTGACAAGGCCCTCATGCCCTGCCTTTTCCCATAAACGGTAAGGGATTCTGTACATCTTCCAGCTTATCTTGGTGACATCCGGCACATACGCACTCTGTGACAGTGTAATATCCTGCATGGTCGGAGATTCAAGATGATTATTTTCAATAAGGTGATAGACAAAGAGTCTCTCCCTTGCGGAAAGAGCCATTACCGAATTGATGAAAGGAAGCCTTTTTGTGGAATTTAACCCCTTCTCGATAAGCCATGAGTCCATCATGTTCACGCCCTTTTTCTGTTCGGCGGAAAGAGAGCTGTCCATTTCGGCTCTGATGGATATCTGCTTTGATTCCTTCTCATTAAGAAGGTCGGCAACCATCTCCTTTTTTCCTACATGTTCATCGACCTTCTTCGCCCGTGCCTCGGCCTTTTTAAGGACATTGACTTCGCCCTCAAACATCCTCTGATGAGCGCTTCCCGTTCGAAGTCCAAGGTGCGTGAGAAGTAAGCCGTCTGCCGGTTGGCCCTTATCATACTTGTCAAAGTACTCCAGCAGCCCTTCAAGACCGTTAATATACTCTTCAAGATGCTCCTCACGCTTTTTGGTCAGGCTGCCTTTCTCATACAGACTGTGAAAAACGGCAACATCGGAAGCATGCGCTTTTGCAAAGTTATAAAGCATCCTTGCCTTTTGCTCGGTATTCAAGACCGGATCATCCGCCAAAGCTGTCCGAAGCTTCCAGAACTGAGAAAGATGCGCCTTTGCCTCTTTTTCTATCCTGGTTTTTTCCTCACTTGAAACAAAGCGGCTCACTATATCGTCAAGATCCGTTTTGCTGTCATTCAAAAGCTCCTCTCTTTTTTTATCTGTCAATTCCAGCGAATTTACGAGGGTAGACTTTAAAAGGGAGGCACGGAAGCTGGGCAGGTGAAACTGCTTTGAGGCCTTGATCTCTCTCGCCTCATCACTCTTGTAATCTTCTATGAAGGCAATGCTGCTTTGACCAAAGGCTTCGATCTGTTCGATCTTGCCGAGATTATTTATATTGACCTCTTCTTCCGTTTCATTGAACGAAAGAATATTATTAAGCTGCTCCTCCGTCAGACTTCCAAGACGGGATTTTGCCCACATCTCATCCTCGGAAAACTTTTTGGTCGTGATTGTTTTAAGATCTTCTTTGGTTTTGCTCAGTGTTTGGGGATTTTTAATAACAAGTGAATTTACATCGCTCATTCCCTATCCCCCTTTGTTCCGATCATCTTCATATATTCCAGAAGAAGAAACTCACGTCCCGGAGGATTGAACGCCTTCATCAATCCGTTGTAGGAGGCTTCGTTGTTCAGCACGAATATGACATCCATATCTCTTTTTTTCGTATCCTTCAGCACAGCATAGACCACCTCGGAAAAAAGGATCAAAAACATCCCCTTATTGTCGGCCTCCCTGTCGCCGTAAACGGAGGAAACAAATATCGCCTTGTCATCAACCAGGGACGCTATCATAGCAGCATGTATGGCACCGTCTTTCTCATAGAAGCGGCTGTATCTGTCATCACATTCTTCTCTGTAAAAAAAGAATCCTGTCTTATCGTATTGTCCCAAAAGCGCTTTCAGATACCTCTCGCCTATCTCTTCAATAGGCTTTACCTCGGGGTGTTGTTTTTTGTGACTGAGTACCGTCTGGATCGTTTCTGTGTCGAGCATGTCCGAAAGACTGTAGCAGACCACGCGCCCGCTAAGAACCAGCGGAAGAAATCCCCTATTTGTAATAAACTCATTAAGCTCATGGGCATTGTCGGGATCAGTGATCTGCCTGATCATAATATTATCGATCCCAATCTTTGAAA
>OMRF01000044.1 GCA_900313435.1 uncultured Lachnospiraceae bacterium
CGCATCGGCAGTCTTGCCGAGATAATACAGATACTCCGCACTGTTCTTTGCGATCTCTCTCACCGAGACGGATAATTCCGCCCGCGGATAGGGAAGACTGCCCTCGGGTGCATGGATGGTGATGCTGTAGTCCGTCCCGGGTTCGTCTACCACAAAGGTTTTCGCACTGTCATCCGTGGGAGTCTGCTCCTCCTCGACTCCGTCGGCTTCGGCTTTCTCGGATTCCTCCGGTTGAAGGTCCGCATCATCCGCCTCGGTCGTATCGGCCTCATCAGCGTCCCCGCTCTCCGCAGTCACCTCGGATGCCGCATTTTCCTCTGTCGAAGCATCCTCGTTTTCCGCTTCCTCTGCGGAATCCTCTTCGATTTCCGAGGAATCTTCAAGCTGTGCAGCCTCGTCTTCCCCGGACTCCGTATCCTCCGGAGCGATCATGGAAGCATCCGTTGCCGTTGCAGCCTGTTCCCCTGCAGGACCTTCCGCCCTTACCGATCCGGAATTGTTAAATCCGAAGCTGGTCAGTGCGAAAGCAAATGCAAGAATGAACGCAATGATCCGTTTTCTCTCTCTCTGGTGTCTTGTCATGTCTGGTCTCCTCCCTTATGTTTTTCACCGGTTTGATTAAAAACAAAATGTAAACAAAATATGAACTATATGTAAACTATACAAAAAAATACAAAAAAGTCAAGCGTTTTAGCCATATTTCGCAAAACACTTGACTTTATTGTTTTTTTCTATTATTTCCTTGTGTTTTTTACTGTCGGTTTTGTGTTTTTTTACTGTCTCTTGTTCATGCCCTAATTGGCCACCTTAAAGTTGTTAAACCGCTTGATCGCATCCTTGAATGCGGACTTCGCGTACCAGAATCCGTTTTCCTGCAACACCTTTGTCTTTACAAAGAAGAAGTTTAACGGTGTTGTACCCGTTCCGCTCCACATACTGTCCTCAATCTGCGGATCCACAAAGAAGCGCTCGCTTCCGATCACAACCATAGCCCAGTAGTGATCGCCGCCGCCCTGTCCGCCTTCCACGCGGTAGCTTTCCAAACCGATGGCACGTGACAGCACCACAAAGGCCGACGCGTAATTGATACAGGTTCCGTAGCCCTCAAAGAGGATCGGGTAAGCCTGGCTCACAAGCTTCTTATCTTCAATGGATGCATAATTGACACTCGTATTGTTCCAGGAGGCCGTCACATCGTCGTAAGCGTACACGGAATGCTTCATGATCCACTTATAGAGCGCCTTCACCTTCTGGTAGGTTGTCATCTTTTCGGTAGTCGCCTCGGCGATGATCTGCTGTACACGCGCGTCAAGAACAGGATCGTTTGTGAGCATGGGATGCAGCTGAACCGCATTGATCTTCTTCATGAGAGGCAGCTTCTTTAAGTTTGCCTCTTCCTCTTCCTGCTTCTTTCTCTCTTCTTCCTGTCTTGCCTTTTCTTCGGCATCAAGCACGCTCTGGTCTACAAAGGGACGCTTCGTGGCACCGGGTGCCTCTCCTCCCTTCTTGACAAGCTTGATCTCGATACCCTCCAAACGCTTTGAAAAGCCTGCTGTTCCGGAAAGGCCGCCGTTCTTCGCCCAGTCAAGCCAGCCGAAGCTCTGCGCATGCACGCGATAATATACATCATAATGCTTCGCAACCTCACCGAAGAGCTGAATGCTGATGGCCTCCAGTCTCTTGGACTGTCCGGAGGTTCCGGAGAAATTATTACTCGTCACATAATCCTGCCAGCCGTAGGACTGCACATGCGTCTTGTACATGATGCCGCCGAGGTAGTCGGTATCAAGGTCGATGTAAATACCCTCCAGACGAAGGGATCTGCCTTCCGTACCGGACATAGCGCCGTCATACACATAATCCTGCCAGCCGTCCGACTGCACGTGGGTTCTGTATTTTACGGAAGCCTTCTTTGCTCCCGTCTTCTTTACCAGCTTGATCTGGATGCTCTCCAGGCGTTTTCCTTCCCCTTCGGTTCCGGACAGCGCGCCGTTTTTCACCCAGTTTAACCAGCCGTAGGACTGGCAGTGCACACGGTAGAACACATCGTACTGCTCTGCGATCTTGCCCGTCAGCTTGATCTCGATCGCTTCCAATCGAAGACCCATACCCACGGTACCCGAAACCGCATCATTCTTGACATAGTTCTGCCAGCCGATGCTCTGCACGTGAACACGATATTTGATACTTCCCGGAATGGTTGAATTCAGCTTGATCTTAATGCTCTCCAGACGAAGGCCGCGACCTTCGGTACCCGATAAAGCTCCGTCCTTTACATAATCCTGCCAGCCAACGTTTTGCACCTGGGTACTATAAAGCACCGAGGGTGCAGCCTCCGCTTTCTTCGTTGCCGCCTCGGCCACAACTGGCTTGGAACAGGCGATGGATACAATACTCACGATCAATGCAAAAACCAGCGAAAGCGCCGTGATTTTCTTTCTGTTTTTCATACCGGGAACAATCTCCTTTACAGATTCTATAGTGTCATAATTTCTTAACATTGTAACAATTTTGTAACATTATTACACAGTTTACATAAAAAATCAAGAAAAAGTTGAAAAACTTTTTCTTGATCGTTTTATCCGTATATTTTTTTCAGATTATCAACGCGGGATGTTGCTCCGCACATCATCAGATCCAGGATCGTGACCGCGCACATGGATTCAACCACAACCACCGCTCTGGGCCCGATGATCGGATCGTGACGACCCTTGATCTCAAGCATCGTATTCTCATGGGACTTTGTGACCGTCTGCTGCTCGCGGTAGATGGACGGTGTCGGCTTAAAGGATGCCCGGATCAAAAGATCCGCACCGTCGGAGATGCCGCCTAAGATCCCGCCCGCATGGTTGGAAAGCTTTGTGACCGTATCGCCGTTTGTGGTAAAGGGATCATTGTTCTCGGAACCCTTCTTCTTTACCACATCGATCCCGTCTCCGATCTCAACGGCTTTCACCGCCCCGATGGACATGATAGCCTGTGCAAGCTTTGCGTCAAGCTTGTCAAACACCGGCTCTCCGATCCCGGCCGGGAGACCTCTCACGATGCATTCCACACTAGAGCCTACGGAATCTCTCTCCGACATGATAAGCTCCAGATACTTTTCCGCCTTCGCCGCGCAATCAGCATCCGGCATGTAAAACGCATTCTTCATGATCTCGGACGCGTCAAAGTTCTTATAATCGACGGAAAGCTCTCCGATGCTCTTCGTATATGCCGTGAAGCTGATCCCGAGCATCTTCAGTACCTTGGAAGCAATGGCTCCCGCAGCCACACGTCCGATGGTCTCTCTTCCCGAGGAACGCCCGCCGCCGCGATAATCGCGCGTGCCGTATTTTTCGTCATAGCAAAAATCCGCATGTCCTGGCCGATAGGTCTCCGCCAGGTTTCCGTAATCCTTGGAATGCTGATCCTCGTTCTTTACCAGCATGGAGATCGGTGTTCCCGTCGTGATCCCGTCAAAGACGCCCGATAGGATCTCCACCGTATCGCTCTCGTTTCTCTTTGTCGTAAATGCATTTTGACCGGGTTTTCTCCGATCAAGAAATGCCTGTATATCCTCCGCGCTGAGCGGAACGCCTGCGGGACATCCGTCCACTGTCACACCGAGTGCGGCGCCGTGGGACTCTCCCCAGGTTGTGATCTTAAATAATGTACCGAATGATGAACCTGCCATGTTAATCCTCTATCCTTGCTCTCGGATGTGCCTTTTCGTATTCTTCCTTGATCCTCCGAGCCTTTCCCTTCAGGTAGATCTGTGTGGTGGAGATATCGGAATGTCCGAGCATCTCCTGCACGGCCTTTAAGTCCGCACCGCCGGACACAAGATGGGAAGCAAAGGAATGCCGGATCATGTGCGGCGTGATATCCTTATGGATACCCGCGCGTTTTGCATAGGCCTTTAACAGCTTCCAGAATCCCTGCCTGGACATGGGATCTCCCTTCATATTAACAAAGAGATACTCCGAGTCGGCCGAGAGATTGGAACGTGCATTTTCGATATAATTTACAAGGGCAACACTCGCCGCGTGCTCGATGGGGATCACGCGCTCCTTGTTCGCATCCCTGCACACGATGTAGCCGAGAGGAATGTTCAGATCCGTAAGCTTCAGGTTGATCAGTTCCGACACGCGCATGCCCGTGGCATACAAAAGCTCGAGCATTGCCTTATCCCGAAGCTCCTTCGGTGTCTGCCTGGACGGCTGTTCAAGCAAAAGATTGATCTCTTCAACCGAAAGGGTATCCGGCATCTTCTTCTCAATCTTCGGCGGCTTTAACTGCTCCGTGTAGTCCTCCTTGACCACACCCTGCTTAAACAAAAACATATAAAAAGATTTAATACTGGAAATACTTCTGGAAATAGTCGCCTGAGAAAGCCCCTCTCCCTCCATGGTA
Organism: uncultured Lachnospiraceae bacterium; assembly: GCA_900313435.1. Lineage (GTDB taxonomy): Bacteria > Bacillota > Clostridia > Lachnospirales > Lachnospiraceae > RUG306. Next base: position 4,396 of record OMRF01000044.1, read on the forward strand.
AGCACATAGGAGGTCAGGTCAACTGCGGCGATCCGATTGACTGTCTTTCCCTGGGAAAGCAAATAAGAATCCAATTTATTGAGATCGCGAATATAGGATGAAACCGTATTCGCACTGGAACGTTTCACATTATTCAGGTATGAAACATATTGCTCGATATATGTGTTCATTTGTAAATCCACTACCCCTGAAACCAAAATTCTGTTAACATTATAGCGGTAGATTTACATAAAATCAAATGGTTTTTTAACACATTTTTCACAAAATTGTAACCTTTCCGTAAAAACTACAAAATAAAGGATTCACAATTTCATACGAACTATATCTTGTAAAAGGATTGAAAAAAAATTTTATATTTCTCCA
>OMRF01000163.1 GCA_900313435.1 uncultured Lachnospiraceae bacterium
CCGTCAAAATCCTTTTCATCAGACGGTATCACATAGTAGAAGCCGGCCGATTCTTTTATTATCCGTCCCTGCATCTAAAGACGGGCTTTATTACTGCTTCGTAAATGTCACGCCCTCTGCTCCGGTCTTTGGAGTTATGGGAGTGACAGGCTCACCTGATGAGGAGCCGCTTGAAGACGGCGGATCCGAAGGCGGAACCGTCTTCCAGGAGAGCATACCGTTTTCGGTCTTGATCCCTGAAACCGATATCGTCTCAGAATCTCCATCATTCACGGTCCAGGTTCCGAGGGTATCCCCATTCGCATCCGTAAGAGTATATACGGTCTTAACGCCGTCAATCGCGCTTATAGTCCGTGAGAAGGAATAGAGGACCTCTTCCTTGCCCTTGCTTACCACGACACTTACAGAGTCACCGGCATTTGCGTAGGCGTTTGCAGCAGGAGCGTGGGATATGATCCTGCCCGCCTCTACTGTATCAGAGTACTCACTGGTCTGTTCACCAAGGGTAAGTCCCTTATCCTCAAGAGCCTTCTTTGCCTCCTCAACAGTGAGCCCCTTCAGGGACGGCACCTTTATGGTCTCAACGCCCTGGCTTATCTCAAGTGTGATCACGTCACCCTTCTTTGCTTTGTTGGAAGGTTTCTGTGAGATTACCTTGCCCTGAGGCACAGTAGATGAATAACTGTAGGTGCGTGAATACTTAAAGCCCGCGTCCTCCAGGGTCTTTATCGCGTTTGCTTCGTCATATCCCTTAACTGAGGGTACCTCAACATCACCGATACCGGAGGAGAAGATAACCGTTACCTGGGAATTCCTCTTTACTGTTACTCCGTCGTTCGGAGACTGGGCACAGGCCTTGCCCTTTTCATACTTATCTGAGGAGGTCTCACCACCGTCCTTGAAGCCGAGATGAAGGTCTGAAAGCACCTTCTTTACTTCATTCACCGTCTTTCCGAGAAGGGAAGGAACTTTCACCTCTTCGGGATCATCCTTGGATGAAGCGGCGGATGAAGACTTTGAAGAAGACGCTGTCTCAGATGACGAGACAGTGCTTGAACCAGCAGAGCTCGACTGCTTTGCCTTTTCTCCTCCTTTAGGTCCGAGCACCTGGACTAAAAGCACCAGGACTATAACGGCGATCACTACCGCCGCCGCTATGCCGAGTAAGGTCATTATCTTGTCGAGCTTGGGATTATCGGCCTCGTCATCATCAAGGTCCATATCCTTTTTCTTCCTTGATGAAGCCTTCAGCTTTTCTGAAGAATAATCATCCTCATAAGACCTGTCGGGATAACTCTTTCCGCTTTGTTTCTGACTCAAAGACTCCTCCCTGTTTGAAAAGTCCCCTCTTCCATTTGATCCCGGCATTCCGGAGGCCTTTGCCTTTGCTTCACTTCCCGCAAGCCCTGCTGCAGCACCGGCACCGATTGCCGCTGCTGCGATGGCAGCCTTTTCTCCATCGCTCTGCCTGTTCTTATTGTTCTGCCCGTTTTTATTCTTGCCTTTGTTTTTCCCGTTTCCGGAGCCTTGGCTCCTGGGAGACATATTATTCTCCATAGCGCCGGAGGTCTTTTCCTGTATCTCGCGAAGTTCCTCCTCCGTGATTATCTTTGTGTCGGAAAGTCCCGGATTTTCAGCCTCGGGGATAATAACGAAGTCATCATCGGGGCTTATCAGGGCTTTTTTCAGGTCGACGAGCATATCTGACATAGTCTGATAGCGCCTGTCCTGGCTCTTCATCGTGGCCTTCTGGATTATCCTCTCCACCGCGGTGGGAAGGTCGGGGGCGTACGCTGAGGGCGGAACCATCTCGCCCTGGATATGCTGGATGGCAATTGAGACCGCGGTATCGCCGTCATAGGGAACCCTGCCCGTCACCATCTCATACATCACGATACCGAGTGAGTAGATGTCGCTCGTAAAGGTAACGTAGCCTGACCTTGCCTGCTCAGGGGACGCGTAATGAACGGATCCCATAAGTTCGGCGCTTATCGTATTTGAAGAAGCAGCCCGGGCGATGCCGAAGTCCATGACCTTGACATTACCCTCTTTTGAAATAATGATATTCTGAGGCTTGATGTCACGGTGAACTATGCCCTTGTTGTGGGCAGATTCGATCCCTCGGCCTACCTGTATCGCGATGGAAAGCGCTTCATTATAAGTAAGGCGCTCCTTCTTTGAGATATAGGTCTTTAGGGTAATGCCCTCCACGTATTCCATCACGATGTAATAGAGCGCTCCCTCAGATCCAACATCATAAATGCTCACGATATTGGGATGCTCAAGGTTCGCGGCGCTCTGGGCCTCGGCACGGAATTTCGTGACAAAGCTCTTGTCCTCGGCAAACTCGGTCTTTAAGACTTTTACCGCCACCTGACGGTTCAGCGCGGTATCATGGGCAAGATATACATCACTCATCCCGCCTGCGCCAATTTTGTCCTTGATCTCGTAGCGGTTCTGAAGCAGGGTACCGTTAGGAATGCTGATAGAATTATCCATTGTAATCCACCTCACTATATGGCTCTACTATAAGCGCTGTGATATTGTCAGCGCCGTGGTTTTCATTCGCAGCAAAAACCAGTTTCTTTACTCTGTCCCTGACAGGATTCTTTTCCTTCAGGATGGAATACATCTCTTCACTTGAAAGCTCGTTTGAAAGGCCGTCCGTACAAAGGAGGATCTGCGATACGCCCTCCCTTTTCATGTCTACGGTGAAGAAGTCGGGGACCACCTTTCTTTCAGCACCGACAGCACGGGTGATCTTGTGCCTGTCCTTGTGGAATTCCGCGGCCTCCTCGGAAAGAGCGCCTATACGGACCAGCTCCTCGACCACCGAATGATCTCTTGTGACAAGGCGTATGAAATCATTCCCCGCCGCGTAAAGCCGGCTGTCACCGACATTCATAACGGTGAGCCGGTCTCCCTCAAAAACGGCGCAGACTATCGTGGTACCCATCCCGGCCTTTGTCCGGTCCCTCGCGCCGATCTCAAAAACCCTGTCGTTCGCGTAGGAAAC
>OMRF01000207.1 GCA_900313435.1 uncultured Lachnospiraceae bacterium
CAGCTCATCCTTATTCTGCTCTACTACCTTCTGTCGGCAGGGGGCTCTCTTATCATGATGTTCGTAGAAAGAGCCGTTTTACAATCCACCGTATCCGCGTCAGTACTTTATACCGTTCTTACGGTTATCTTTGGAGCATTGCTCTTTCTTCTTTCGGCAATGGCGCTGCCGCTCATCTTTCTCATCATCACCACCCTCTTTTACAGGTACAAGAAGGAAAAGGGTTATGAGGTGATACATGCTCCGGAGATTTTTTCAAACAGAGGAAGTGATGGAAAAGTAAGGTCTGCCCTTTTAGGAAGGGTGATCGGTTATTGTGTGGCCGGCGCGGCAGCCGTGTTTGTCCTGATATGTGCGTCAGATTATACCTATGGCCTTGCCACGGGAAGATATTCTCTTCGTATGGAAGGGGAGGATGTGATATCAGTCACGGCACACAGAGGCGCAAGCGCTTATTATCCGGAAAATACATATTCCGCAGTAAAGGGTGCCTATGAAGCGGGAGCTGATTATTGTGAGATAGACGTAAGGAAGACGAAGGATGGAAGACTTGCGGTCATCCATGACAAAAATGTAAAAAGGCTCACGGGAGAGAATAAAAATGTCTGGGAACTTGACATGGAGGAGCTGAAGGCGCTTCCGGTGAAGACCGGCGGGGATTCTGGTGAAGAAACAGCCCATATAGCGGAGTTTTCAGAGATCCTTTCGATCTCAAGGGAGACCGGACTTCTAATGAATGTGGAGATCAAGCCGCACGGACACGGCGATTCCGATATCGCCGAACTTGTTGTTTCGGAAATCAACAAGGCAGGCTGCTCGGATCTATGTCTCATCTCTTCGATGAATCGCGCTGTGCTCTCAGAGGTGAAGAGGATTGCTCCTTCAATGAAGACCATTTATATATCCTCCCTCGCTTTCGGTGATCCGTCAGAGCTTGACTTTGCGGATGGGATATCGGTTGAAGCCACCTTTGCCACAAGAGCGCTTACCCGTGCAGCGCATCGGGCAGGGATGGAGATCAGCGCCTGGACCGTGAACGACATCTTAAGGACTGAGGGGGTGATCGCCTCGGGGGTAGATAATATCATCACGGACGACGTGATAAAGATAAAAGGCATTGTTGAAAGTGCTAAAGAAACAGGATGGACGTTGGGGTTGTATACGGACTTCACGAGTTCTCTTCTAAGGTGAGAATTGTTTCAACATACTTATGAACATTTTCGACAACGTCAATCATTCCTTAATCCGTCCTTTTCGGTTGACAGAAGACCCCTTGAAATAATAATATAAGTTAGTTAAAGAGTCTTTATAAGACTCGGACTAAGATTTTAGTGCAGGAATGACAAATGGGCTTTGAAAACGTTTTTTCGGATGCCTCCGATGATGATTTCTGGAACGAAGCTGGCTTTCCCATGGGAACCGGCTTTAATTCCGGCTTTCCGTCCGGTCTTGGCACCGACAATTCAAGTTCAGATAGCCTGAGCCCGGATGGCTTTGCGGGTCTTTCGGATGACTTTTCCGACCTTATGAAGGTTACGGAAGGCGTTCTTACGCAGGGCGAGGGCGATAAGAAGAAAAAGATACTCCTCGTTGCCCGTGAACAGACCTTTATGGTGAATGCCATAAAGAAGTCTCTTCAGGACGAGGACTTCGATGTCTTTTTCGCGCAGGCAAATATAGCAGCGGTCTCCTCAATAGCGGACAGACCGCATATTGTCATATTTTATGTAGACAATGCCGACAAAGCGGCCTTCGGTGCATTGAATTATTTCAAGGAGATTTTGCAGGGTGATTTTGACGCGTGCAGCGTCTATCTCGTCGGTAATGAGAATGAGCTGGAGGATGCCTATTACTATCTTCCCAAGGACTTCACAAAGGGCTCGTTCCCGAGACCGCTCAATGTGAAGAACCTTGTCTCCAAGCTCCAGATCGATCAGGCATTCGGAAACAACAACCAGAACAAGAAAAAGGTGCTTGTTGTCGATGACGATCCTATAATGCTAAGGACATTGAAGGCCTGGCTTGAAGGAAAATACCAGGTCTTCATGGCAAATTCCGGTGCGAACGCGTTGGCTCTTCTTGCGAGGAACAGGGTGGATCTTGTCCTGCTTGATTTTGAGATGCCGGTTATATCCGGTGCAAAGGTGCTTGAGATGATAAGGACTGAGCCTTCGACCAGCACTATCCCGGTGATGTTTCTGACAGCAAAGGACGACGCCAAGTCTGTGCTTTCCGTGAGGGATCTTCATCCCGAGAGATATCTTCTGAAAACAATGCCTCCGAATGAGCTCTTGAAGGTGATAGGGAGCTTTTTCGCGAAACAGGATGGTCAATGATCAAGAATGGAGGAAAACTGATATGTCCGAAGAGAAAAAAATAAAGATAGATGAGAGCGGCATAGAGATAGATGAGGAGGATCTGAAACGTCGGGCACAAAAGCTCGGGCTCCATACAGCGGATGAGGCCTTCATGGGAAAGCTTGAGCGTGGGCTCGAGGCGTTCTCGCAGGTTGATTCCGATGACCTTTTAAAGGCTCTCAACGAATTTGGCGACGGCGAACAGGAATAAAACAGAAACGAAGCTAAGGTAAGGCAAAGCGGATATGGCGGAATTCATGACCATCGGGCATTAGCACGATGGTAGGCAGACGCGACAGATGAAAGATGGGCGCGTCGTATCGGGATACTTA
>OMRF01000200.1 GCA_900313435.1 uncultured Lachnospiraceae bacterium
AGGCTTTATATCTATCTTTGACTTTCCGGCCGTCGCCTCGATATTTTCAAAACTGTTCTCTGAAAGCTGCCACTTTGAAGGACCGGCACTGTTGCTAAGGGCCTTGACCTCATTCGGATGAGCCCTTTTCAGATAATTAAAGAGAAGAAGATTCACAAAATCAATGCCACCGTATCCGTCTCCGAGAACATGGAGCATATCAAGATTGATCCGTTTCTCATGAAAGCTTATGAGATAATGGAGTCCCTCTTCATTGTACTTCTCGTAAAGTTTAGGACAGACCCGTCTCTGCTCCTCTTCGACTATCGGCACAAGATCGGTCTCCTCCATGTAGTGCCAAAAAAGTCCCCTATGGATCCTCACATTGATCTGCGGGCGCATAAGGGCTGTTTCTTCAGCCGCCTCCTGAAGGATGTCTTTCTTTATATCCTCCTTCAAGGTAATGCTGACCCGAAGAGATCTTGTATCCCTCTTGACCATAGTCGCGAGAAATACATTTGCTACATTGTCTACCTTATACCAGTCGCCTTTCATCCCTGCCTCAAGGTCTCCGGTATGGCATCAAAATCCCCTACAAGGATAACATCGGGATGAAGCTGAAGAACGGAGGCGGGAACATATGGTGTCACCGGACCTGAAAATGCCTTTTCCACAATATCTCTTTTTCCCTTTCCCGTGGCCATGAGGATTATCCTCTTTGATCTCATTATGAAGCCTATCCCCATGGTATAAGCCTCCTTCGGAACGGCCGACTCGTCACCGGAAAAGAAAAGCCGGGCGTTATCCTTTATAGTCTGTTCCTCGAGCTTAACGCACTGCGTATTGACACAGAAGTGGTCCGAAGGCTCGTTGAAGCCGATATGACCATCTCCCCCTATGCCGAGAAGCTGAAGATCAAAGCGCCCTATCTTTTCCTCAAGTATCCTGTCATAGTCGCTGCAGGCTTTTTTCGCGTCCTGCTCCATCCCGTCCGGAACATAAGTATTCTCCTTTTTGATATTTACATGATCAAAAAGATTGGTGTCCATGAAATAACGGTAGGATTGGTCATGAGTTTTCGGAAGTCCCCTGTATTCATCAAGGTTTGCGGTGATGACATCTGAAAAGTCGAGCTCATTTGCCTCGTATTTTTCGACCAGTCTTTTGTAAGCGCCGACAGGGGTAGATCCGGTGGCAAGCCCTATCCTGCTGTCCTTCTTCAGAAGGATCTGCGCAGCTATGATATCGGCCGCTGCCCTTGACGCGCTGTCATAATCTTCTTTGCATATTACTCTCATTTTGATGTTTCCTCCTTTTTCCTGTCTGCATCATCACTATCAGTCACATCAGGAACGCGGATCATAAGCTTCCTCTTAAGGACAGATATCTTCACGTCACTAAACTCCCCGCCGAACTCGCCGTCCAGGGAAAAATTGATGGCAGGCTCTGAATGAAGAGTGATCTCGGAAGCCTGAATGTGATCCATATACTTCTTGTCCAGATCTCCGGCAAGAAGCTTTCCTATTATCACATTCACATCAAGCCGCCCTTTTGGCATCCTGATAAGTGTAAGTTCAAAAAGCCCGTCTTGCATATCGACATTATTCCCAAGCACTCCGGAAAAGCCGCCTACGGATTTTGAATTGGTGATCATCCCAAGAGCGTAATCGTCTTCAAATTCTTCCCCGTCACACACAGCCTTTATATGATAAGACTTTATCTTGCTGAACTGCAAAAGCTCAGGAAGCGCCCTCATCATGTATGCGGCGTGACCGAAGACATTTTTCATGTTTTGGGGAGTGTCATAGGAAATATGGGTAAAATTCCCAAAAGCCGCCACATATGCAAAGTAGCTGTTGTCATTAAAAAGACCGATATCGTAGCACTCGGTCCTTCCTTCTGTTATGACCTTTGCGGCTTCGCAAAGATCTTGCGACATCCCGTGGCTTGCGGCAAAATCATTGGCGGATCCTGCCGGCATATAGCCTATGGTAAGCGTCTTTCCATCCTCGCGCTGCATCGACCCTTTCACTACTTCATCGAGAGTACCGTCTCCTCCTGCGACCGCGATCAGACCGTAGCGTTCGGTATCCATCCCAAGGGCTGCCTTCTCTGCGTCGCCCTTCTCAAGTGTTGGGCGCGCGGTAACAGAATAACCTGCCCTTGCAAAGGTTTCAAGTATCCCGGCAAGAGCCGCTTTGACCTTCCCCTTTCCCGCGATTGGGTTATATACGAATAATATCTCTTTTTTCTCTTCCACTTTTACGACCTTTCTAAAACGATATCAGATACGGTTACAGTCACACTCCTTGATGAATAAAAGCCAACATATATATGATCAGGATCTATGGCGGTGAGCTTGAAATCATATCCTGTGCTC